>DYDK01000222.1 GCA_020717935.1 Desulfocapsa sp. | reverse complement strand
AATGAAACAGAGGGTTCCAAGGCTATTGCTTATCCATGATTGACGAGGTCTGTAGTTGGGGATTCAACACCGTTCATATATAGAAACGAGGAAGAAAAACCTTGCTCTTTTTCTAACGGCCTCTAAGGGGATGGATGAGAGCGGCAATCTGCTCTAAGGCTTTGACAAACGAGATAGGCGAAGGACTGCAGACAAGATCAGGATCGACAACAAAGACCTGTTTTTTCTGCACCGCTGATATGGGGGTAAAACGAAGCCACGCCTCTTTTTCACTGGCGCCAACTCCCCCTTCGCTGCCCATAACCGCAATAATAATGACATCCGGATTCTGGGCCGTGACCTTTTCGGGATTATATCGGCCATCCCTTTGACCGGCAGCAATGTTGATCCCGCCTGCAAGAACAATAAAGTCGTTGGTAAAAGAAGTCTCCACCGAAGCAAACAGAGGATGGGCGCCCACCTGCAAGAATACCTTTTTGGGGGGGATCCCCCTGAGCCGCTGCTGAATGTTCTGAACATCCTGTCTGGCCTTGGCAATAATTTCACGGGCGGTATCTTCGAGTCCCAATACTTTTCCCAGCTCCAAAAACTGATCGCAGATGGCAACAAAACTGTCAGGCTGCCGGAAATGCACCACCCGCACCCCGGCATCCGCAAACTGCGCCACCTGCTGCGGAGTTGTCAATCCCGTGGCCAGGATCAGATCCGGATGCAGACTCAAAATCTGCTCCACATTAAATTGCATCACCGAGCCGATTTTCACCTTTTCTTTGGCTGCCGAGGGATGCACACAATAATGGGTATTGGCCACCAGGCGATCCCCGGCCCCCAGGAGAAAAATATTTTCCGTGTTGATCGGGCCTAACGAGACGATGCGCTGAGGATAATGCTCCCCCTGAGCAAGGACTTTGGCTGGAAATACCCCAAGGAGTGCTGTCACCATGATCGCAAAGCAGAAGGCTATTACTATTATTGTATTGCAACTCCCTCTTTTCATCGTTCGCAACCTTCCATTTTCTTCCCCGTTGTTCTCGTAGAGCTTCTTCTGGCTCTCTCGTTCCCATGTGCCACATGGGAACGCAGTGTGGATGCGTCGCATCCTCTTGTCTGGTTAGTGTGTTTATCTTATCCCATTTTCTTCGGGGCTGCAACGCAGGCCAGGAGGGGTTTCCATGCGGCGCATGGGAACCAGGGACCCGCTAAGTGAATAACATTTGATTCATCCTTGTAAAAAACAAATATTTCAGTATTATTCATCATGAAAGAATTGAGTACGAGCCTGCCCACAAACATATTGTTTTTTCCTTTGATGAAACGATCTTTTTTGACCTCAATCCTGCAATCGCTTCAACACCAAGGCTGTCACAACAACAGATGCAAGATTCAAGTTTAACATAAACTACAGGAGGTACAAATGAGTTTATTGAAAGAATTCAAGGAGTTTGCAGTCAAAGGCAATGTGATCGACATGGCTGTGGGTGTTATCATTGGAGCAGCCTTTGGAAAAGTAGTCAGCTCGGTGGTCAGCGATATGATCATGCCACCCATTGGCCTGTTGATTGGGGGTGTTGATTTCAGCAATCTGGCCATCACTTTAAAGGCAGCAGCCGCAGGAAGCCCGGCAGTGATCATCGCCTATGGCAAATTTCTTCAGACCACCATCGATTTTACCATTATCGCCTTTGCCATCTTCATGATGATTAAAGCCATCAACTCGCTCAAACGCAAGGAAGCCGCCGCTCCACCGGCTGATCCCCCCCCCATCCAAGGAAGAAGTATTGTTGACGGAAATCCGTGACCTGCTGAAGAATAAATAGAAAAAGCAGGATCAGCAATGATCGACGACTTTGACGGGCACCAAGAACCGGATGAGATCTTTACACCCCTTGATTCTGCCCGTTACAGCCAGTTCTATGCACTGGAAATGGCAGATTTCCACGAGGATCTCCCTTTTTATCGAGACCATATCACAACGGCGGGCAATCAGTACAAATCGCCAGCATCCGTGCTGGAGATGGGGTGCGGCACCGGCCGGTTGTGCCGTTTGCTGGCTCGCACCGGAGCCGAAATCACTGGCATCGACTTTTCCCTGAACATGCTGCACCAGGCCAGAAAAGAAAAGGGGCTGGCCAACATTTCCTACCTGTGCATGGACATGACTGCCCTGGCCTTTGCCTGTCGTTTTGATACCGTCATCATCCCCTACCACACCCTGAACCTGCTCCTGACACCGGAGCGAATCGCAACAAGCCTGCAACAGATCAAATCCGTGCTCACCAAGAAGGGGCAACTTCTCCTGCAACTCTTTATTCCCGATGCTGAAATTCTCTCGTTAGGAGACAAAAAGCTCTTTCAATTCAAGATTATGGAGTATAATGACGGGTGCAAAGTCATCAAGGAAACTCGTCGGGCCTACACTCATGAACAGCTCATCCTTGAAGAACGGTATCGAGTTCGTCCCCAACACGCCGGAGCAATCAAGGAAGATTTCAGCCACACCCTCCACCTTACCGCCTTATCACAAGAAAAATGGCAGTCCATTTTTCACGATGCGGGATTAACCATCCACCAGCAACGAGGTGGCTATGGGCTTACCCCTTTTATTCAAGGAAGAGATTCATGCCTCTTCATCAAAGCCGGTCATTCTTGAACCACAACAGCACACCACCAATCCTGGCCTGCAAAAAAAAAACCATGCAAACCCCTTAAAAGAGGTAAATGACGATGAGGCATTTACCCAACATTTTTTGCCTTGACTTAGAACGCCACTTCAACTATGAAAAAAGATATTGTGGTATTTTTATACAATACAGACCTCGTCAATCATGGATAAGCAATAGCCTTGGAACCCTCTGTTTCATTG
>DYDK01000221.1 GCA_020717935.1 Desulfocapsa sp. | reverse complement strand
TGTTCAATCGGCACAGCCAAATCTAACCCAAATCTGGTCGCAATTCAGGTATATGGGTAATTTCCGAGTCCCTTAGTTCTACTTTGTCACATTGTTCCACCGTCATATTCGGCACCCTTTTAACCCCCCTTAGGAATCTATTCAAAATAACAGGAACCACACCTTGACCCTACTCGCCATCCTCGCTCTGTCTGCTTATCTTACAGCGGCAAGCTTCTCTCGTGCCTTTCCCAGCCCTGCCCCTGGTTCCCATGCGCCGCATGGGAACCAGGGGCAGGGCTGGGTGAAACTTTATCCCCCCACTCTACCGTTCTGGCTCCTTAGCCACCCCTCACTCTGGCGGCTGATGTCGGTGGCCAGCATGGAGGCCTGCTGGAACTCTTTGAAATTGGTGAACGCCCTCACCTCCTTGGCCAGCACGATCAAGACCTTCATCTCTTCACTGCTGTCGCGCAACTCAGTCAGAACAGCGGTTTTATCCCGCCGGGAATTGGCCTTGATCACCAGGGCGACCAACCGCCGGGACAAATGCCGCATGTCAGCGCCCAAGGCATACTTGTGATACCTGGCAAAATTCCGCACCATGGATTCGACAAAAACAGCAAGTTCCATCGTCCTCCGGTAAATGGGCAGATTCTCGTAATAGGCCACAACCTTTCCCCTTCGGTATCAATTAAAATAATCAAAGCGCCAAATCACCGACTCACTGCCCGCCGCGAACACACCGAACGAAGTCGCCGTGCGACTTATCGTAGTGGTGGACATCGCCATAGTTGAAAAAGACAAACCACGCATCGTAGGAATAGCTCGCGCAAGTAGTAGACGACCAATAATTGGACGCTTGGGCGCCAAACTTGCTGTTGATAGCGGGATAATAAACCCCATGGTCAACGATGCCCATCAACTCCTTTTTGGTCGGCAAACGCCAGTCCGAATGCCCTCCGGTCGTCTGTTCTCCGCACACATCCTGGGTCGTGGAGTTGTAAGAGGCATCATACACCCCCGCCGCCTGATACCAGTTGTATGTCCCATCGACAGTATGCTGCTGCCACATAAGCCCTGTGACATTATCGGTCACCGTGCCGTTGCCGTTGCTGGTATAGGAGGGCGGGTTGATGGTATAGTCCGAATCCTCGCCAAAGGTGGCGGTGTAGTCCCCGGTCTGGCCGGTGTCGGGGAGATGGCTGGTCGCAACCGGCGGATTTCCGGCGACACGGATAGAGACAACTTCAGAAGAAGGGCCAAATGTTCCATCCTTCATGTAGGGCCGTAATGTGAAGAAATATATTTCTCCAGGTGTCAACCCGGTCAGCGCGGCGCTCGATGCATACCAAAGCACGATCTGCGGATCTCGCGTGAAGCCTTCTGGATCAGGGTCAGTTCGAGAAAAATAAATCTCAAACCCGTCAATACCCCCTATGGATAGAGGAGAAAAAAGTCCAGGTCAAACTGACCATCCCAGGCACGATGCTGGTTACAGCGGTGATAATGGGAGGCTCGACAACAATTGGCTCCCGGACATGAATATGTATCGTTTTCGTGACGGTACCCACATCGTAACGCATCGGATGAGCATCAAGATATGTGTCATTATAAAAGGTTATATTCTTGACATAATCACCAGCCGGAAGCCCAGCCGTCGCCACCGACATCTGGACAACTGTGTCTCCGCCTGCAGCAAGGGTGCCGCCATATTCAGGGGTTATAGCAACACCCGCAGGAAAAGGGCCCGCTCTCCACTTCATTGGCGTATTGCCTGTATTCTTGACAACAAGTGGTGTTGCAAAGTTGCCAGTATAGCCTTTATCAATGGTTGCAAAAATCGATTCACCTTCGACCTCAAGACGAGTAAAGTCCACAAGGCAGTGGTTGCCTATCGGCCATTTTTTCAAAAGAACTTCTACGGAAGCAATCTCTGGTTTACTGAGAATTTTTTCTAATTTATCAAGATGTAACATTTTCCCAAATTTGCTGCTGCCATTCAAATCCCACTTCAACCCTGCCCCAATTCCCATCAGGAGTTGAACTAACATATCTGAACATCCTGTAAAAATTTCTGTCTCTTTGCTTGCGCTTAATCTCAGATAGAGATTAAGCGGCACTTGCGGTCCGACTTGTTTATAAATCAAAAGGGATGGGACGGTCGAAACCCCAGCCTTGAGAGATGCCTCCACCTCTGCGCTCACGCTGAGGGAATTGCTGTAACTTTTCTTTTCATAAACAGATGGACCGGTATCCTTATTATAGAGTATTCCTGACGCAAATCTCTGTTGGCAAACAACTCCAAAACGAGCGCTTGCATTGATACTGCCATCAGCAAAAAGATATATTTCAACTTGAGGATAGAGCCAAACGGGGAGAGGGCCGACAAATATTTTTATAGGATTAAACTTTAGAGGATCCCCTATTCGTATTGGCTTTCCTTCAAACTTTGTAAGCTCACCGGTCACAGTGACATGAAAATCTTTTTTGGCATCAACAATGGTAATAAATTTAAAACTTTTTAAGCTCAAGCCATCTTTGCCCGCCCAGCCATAGTCATATCCGGTGTCATAGGCAACATCCACAGAGAAAGTCCCGCCTGCTGAAAGAGTGTGCCCGGTCTTCTTATCCTCCCACAACAACACCTCTCCTGCAACCTCTTTACCAGCCTTCTCAAGGGTCACTTTATCCTGACTGGCGATTGAACCAACCTGGGGTCGGCCAATGGTAAAATGAAATGTATGGTCATTGGGGTCTGCTGAAGGCCTTAACTCAACACCAGGGATACCAACAAAGGCCTTGGGAGAAACAGACACACTCTTATTTCAGACCTCGTAAACAACATGCCAAAAGCGTCATTTTTTTTGGACATTTGTTATTGGCTCTTCGCCGACCTCAACGACTA
>DYDK01000220.1 GCA_020717935.1 Desulfocapsa sp. | reverse complement strand
CACTGACCGGATTCCCGTGGAATGGGTGGCCGGATTCCGTGGAATACGCATCGTCCCACGATCTGGACGGATAAAATCCATGAGCAAACGGATACTGGTGCTCTTGCCGGCCCCATTAGCGCCAATAAGGACCAAGGGTCTCGCCTTTCTGTACGGAAAAGGAGAGACTGTCGAGGGCGGTATGGGGCCGTGTGCCAATTTCTTTGGAGTATATCTTGGAAACAGTCTGAAAAATTATCATGGGATATCCTGATAAAGTGGGAAATGCCCCGCATGTATTTTTGGGAAATGAACGATTACTTCTTTCTCGATCTCTTTTGCCTTCGTACTTCTTGCAATTTTTATGTTGTAATGTCCCTGCAAATTTAACCACAATTCAGGTTCAATGATCAAATGAGTGCGCCGATCTTAACAGTCAAGCGTGATGGTCTCGCAGGTAAGCGAAGACTCCGAAAAGTCCAAAAAGCCTGTCATTTCGAGCGACAGCGAGAAATCTTGTTTCTCAACCACTGGATACCATTAAGATTTCTCCGATAAATATTTCTCGTCGAAATGACATTATGATAATCCGGTCGTTTCGGAGTCTTCGCTTACCTGCGAGATCATCAAAAGCGCTTGTTGTCATAACACCTAAATCCTGCAATCGCTTGGCAGCCTCGGTGCTCAAACGATTGCAGAATTTAGGTAACAAGAAAAAATAACCTTTCATAAAGGTAAAAGTCAAGGAATATGACAAGGATTATTGTTAGGTGAGTGAATTATGCAATGAAAGCAAGGAAATACGAGGATTGAGGGGTAAATGGAAAGTGTCCCGAATCAGTCTCTTTTCGATTTTCTTCCCTGTCCCTTCCCCGATGGTGAGTGTCCCGAAGCTTCAACAAGGAACCGAATCATCATAAAGTGTTTCAGGGGCGATATCAACAGCGCCCGGCCACACCACTGTGCCATAGTCCACACGCACACGATTAAATACGGACGGGGAAGCAATGCGGCTCCATGGTTTCATGAGACAAGTAATGGACGAACATCGAAACGGCGTCGTTCTCCATTCTGAAACTCAAGATCGAGCTGAAAATCAGGCCGAGGCCAGACAGTAATGACATCAAGTAACATCCTGAGTTCCCGAACAATTGTAACGAGGAGTTAGAAAATATAAATATTAACAGCGTGTTATGCGATTCGTGCCGCACAAAAACCTCGTTACAACACCATGAGTTGTAACGAGGTTTTTGGCAAGTTCCTCTTTGTTAACTTGATGATATTAAATGATTTCTGTTTTTTATCGTTATAATTGTTCGGGAATTCAGGTAACATAGGCTTACCTCATTGAAGGGGAGCCATGCGGAATGGATCTTCACCATTGATGGCCAACTCCCAATCGACAAGGAGTACAACGGTTGCAAATGGGAGAAAATATTCAGCGTCAAACCACCAGCCGGTGTTGAAGCCATTTACTCATTTCGCATTACTCGGTCACGCAGGGCAACAGCCTTTCGTGATGGTAATTTTATGCGCCTGCTCACCATCGCCCCAAACCATGATGGAACTTATGGGAAAAAATAGCTCTGTTCCCTTTTTCTTTCAGTTTCCAACCCTACCAGTAAAATCTTTTTCCTTTGACTTCTATCTTGCTCTCTTGGAGACCCTATTTTCTTTTTTAGGGCAAAACACCCATTAGTCAAGCCCGCCCCCCTTCCCTGTGCGTTCGTTCCCAATTATGACCCCGTTCGTTCACCCAATTATGCACAAATATGCACCAAAGTATGAACATCACCCAAACGAGTGCCAATACAAGACTCTGCAATTTTTAAGTCGAAGTCTGCCTGTAAGCTCATCCAGTATTGAGGCGACTGTTCAAAGGCGCGGCCAAACAGCAACGCCAATTCTGCCGTCACCGGGCGTGTTCCTTTAGTGACATGTGATATGCGCATGGAAGAAACACCAATTGCCCTGGCAAATTCTGCTTGCGACACACTCAACGCCTCCAGTATCTCGGCCAGATACTCTCCAGGATGGATTGCGGGTAATCCGTTGTAAGTCATAGCAAGATCTCCTTAGTGGTAGTCCACAATTTCAACATCGAAGGCATGTCCCCCTTCGAACCGAAAACAAATCCGCCACTGGCCATTGATATGGATACTCCACTTGTCATTCTTGTCACCCGTTAGTTTTTCTAAATGATTAGACGGCGGGAGGCGTAAATCCTCAATCTTCGTTGCGGCATGTACTTGATTCAACCGCATGGCAGTTCTTTTCAATATTTCGGTCGGCAATCGTCGTGATTTACCGGTTGCAAAGAAATTTTCGGTTTCAGATGTGGCAAAGGTTTGAATCATGAAATGATTCTAAACATATTGTTTATGCGTGTCAAGTTGACGCCTTCAGATGATACGGAAATTTAGGAATAAATTGGTGAGCGTTCCAAATTTTGCCTCCCTGCCTTGGGCGAATGAATTTGCCCCTACACAAAGAATGCGGCATCGTAGGGGCGAATTCATTCGCCCAGCTTTGATCTTTCCGGTATCCTCCTGAGTCCATTTGTTCAGGTTGTTTTGAATAGATTCCTTAGTAATGGTAACGCGCCTGGAGAAAATCAATACGATCATCTGTAACCAGATAGTTCTACTTTGTCACATTACATCACAACCTGTTGATTTAGCGGCTTTTTCGTTATCTTGCTATTTTCGGCAAAACAACGAAAAAACAACAAGATACAATCTAACGCGGGCAACAAGCCCGCAACCCAATAACCCGTACAATATGAGCCGCTTCTTTTGTATAATGAAAAATATTTACAAATTTCAAATCATACAAAAAGGAGCAGCTCATGAAGAAACTTATAGAAAGGTTTTCCGGTCTGGTCAAGAATACAATCAGCGGGTTCG
>DYDK01000219.1 GCA_020717935.1 Desulfocapsa sp. | reverse complement strand
ATAATTTTTCTGGGTTATGCCCTGCTCCACGCAAATCCATGGTAAATTCTATTATAACCATGTTGCTGAAGATGGCGGCGTAGTGCTTTTATGGGAAACTTCAGTTTAGGATACAAAACAATAAAAGGAAGCGCCATAAAGATCAACTGGTTCATTGTGTTATGTGAAAAAAAGCAAGTTAAATCTGCAGTCACTTGAGTGCCGAGGTTGTTAAAAGTACCGAGGTCGTCAAAAACAGGTGCAGAAGCAAGGCGACAAGCACCCCGCAGGCGCCCCGAAGGAAGTGCCCTTGGGGTGCGTTGCATCCAGCGGGGAGTTGTGGTTCATGATGAGCGGGTATCAAAACAAAAGCGGGGTTGTCGTAAGGTGAAACTTGCGACAACCCCGCTTTGCGTTTGGGGTATTGAAGGTCGGGAAAATTAACAGACGGGAGCGAGGGCTACCTGGGCCAATGCGGGTCTGAAAAACGGTATGAGCAAATCGCTCGTCGTTGTGCTGGTCATGGCACTTCTCTTTATGGCTGCGGGTTTGCCGTTGGAATTCATCTCGACGAGTTCCCAGCAGTCAGTGGCGCGGGCGATGGCCTGCATGAAGGCCAGATGCTGGGTGTGCCCGGTACAACAGGCGGTGACATGGCCAAGGATGGGGCAACCAAGTAAGGCAAGATCGCCCACCAGATCAAGCATCTTGTGCCGGATAAATTCGTCACTGAAGCGAAGGCCTTCTTCATTGAGTACCGATTTTTTGTCCCAGTGAATGGCAATGGCATTGCTGAGATTGACCCCCAGAGCCAGCCCCTTTTCCCATAATGCCTCTACCTCTTCAACATAGCCAAAGGTTCTGGCCCGAGCGATTTCTTTGGCGAAGCGGTCGCCGGTCAGATTGATGGCGTAGCGTTGGGTACGGATAACCTCGTCATTAAAAATAATTTCTCCGTCTATCTTGAATCCATTGAAAGGTAAGATACGAAGGCTGCTGTCACCGCTGGTATAGGTAATTTCTTTGGTGATTTTTAGGACGGTACGGCTCGCATTCTGTTTTTGTTTCCCCGTCTGCATGAGCAGATGCATGAAAGGGCCGGCACTGCCATCCATAATGGGGACTTCGTTGCCGTCGAGTTCGATGTCGGCGTTATCAATGCCGAATCCCAGCAGGGCGGCCATGAGATGTTCGGTAGTGGAAACGATGATTTTTTTATTCTTGTCGCTGATGGTGGTAGCCAGACGGGTATCAATGACATTGTCCATGGCCGCTTGCACAAAATGCTTCCCTCCCAGTCCGTGGCGAAAAAAACGAATGCCGTTATTTTCCGGGGCTGGTTTAATGGTCATATTGACCATATCCCCGGAATGGAGGCCAATTCCGCCAAAACGAATGGGCTTGCGAAGGGTATATTGATGGGGCTCGACTGCGTACGCCATGAAATAAAACCTGGTTGCTTGCTTGAAACGGCCGACGAAAAATCACGACAGCCAGAAGTGTTCAATGTGAGCTTGTCTTGTTTGGTTGTAATATGCAAAAAGCAAGCCACTTCTTTGTTGGCGGGTGTCATGGTTTTTTGTTGTGTTATTCCATGTTGTTATGCATTTGTTGTGCCATCGTTGTGCTATCGCTCGTAAAGATATGGGTGTGGGGAAAAAACCACAGTGTCATGGGGAGTGGGGGGGGAGTGTGGGAAAAACGACATCGTGTGGTGTGTATATAGTGTCGCCCTTTGCTAATTTCTCAAGGATCAAAGCGGGTAATCCATCATCAATCCGGGTGCTCATCTCCAAGCAATACAGGGGTAGACGGAAGGAGGTGTCGGTCAGTTTTATCCTGTCTTTGGCGGTGGTGATGAGGGCCTGTGCCCCGCTGGCGATGGCTTTTTTCTCAATCTGCTGAAGAAGAGCAGGAGAGTATCGTTGATGATCGTGCAGGGCCGTGAAACCGCTGAGAATGCAGGCGTGTTCGGTCAGGGTTTGGCGGAAGGACTCGGGGCGGGCGATACCACAGAATCCATACAGAGGGCTGGGCAGGGCGGTCAGAGGAACTTGCTTCTGCTCTTGGATATGGGTTGCCCCGGTCGGGGTATATGTGCTGAAAAAAACGGGCCGGTTGGGGAATCGTCGGCGCAGGAGCTCGGCAAAGCGATCAGCCCTTTCTTTGTTGTCTGGATTGGCGCCGGTCAGGAGAAAAACATCGGCTCGATGCAGGGCCGCAACCGGTTCGCGCAGATTGCCTCCAGGAAAAACCCGACTGTTTCCCGCCAGAGTCTCGGCAGAGAAGAGAACGATATTGATGTCCCGTTTGACGGCCAGATGCTGAAAACCATCATCAAGGAGTAAAATATTGCAGCCCAGAGACTGGGTGGCATGGCGGCAGGGGAGGGCGCGGACAATGCCGGTCAGCACCGGAATCCCAGGCAGGGTTTCGGCCATCAGTTGTGGTTCGTCTCCGGCCTGACGGGCATCGAGGAAAACCGTGGCCCCATCGGACACCACATTGACTTTATTCCCGGCCGCCCCGCCATAACCGCGGCTGATAATTGCGGGCCGGTACCCCTGTTTCTGAAGAAATAAGGCCAGGTGACTAACAACAGGAGTCTTGCCGGTGCCGCCCATGGTCAGGTTGCCAACGGAAATAACCGGCGCCGTCATCTGGTAGTGGCGCAGGAAATCCCGTTGATACAGGGCGGCACGGAGAGACATCAATCCGCTGTAGAAGGGGCTGAATGGCCGGCCCAGTTGAAAAAGGAGTTCTTTGTTATCAGGCATGGGGGGTTAACGGTTGAGAGAGTGATCGTAAAAAAGATGTATTTTCCAAACGAACAAGGTAGCATTTTTTATCAAGAATTTCAGTCTCAATATCGTGAGCCTCTTGCAAAATGAAGATTTTCGTTCAAAATCGAGGCATGCGAAAAATTTT
>DYDK01000218.1 GCA_020717935.1 Desulfocapsa sp. | reverse complement strand
AGTCAATAAGGACGCAGTGTTGGGTCATTCCAACTGTCTTTTGCGGTCATAGAGAAAAAGATAAGAAAAAAGCAACAATACAACCTGTCAATCTGTCACCTGAACCTGCGCAGACGCAAGGCATTCGTGACAACTGAGACCGAACTCAGGGCCATGGCTGCTCCGGCGAGCATTGGATTGAGGCTGGGACCGCCAAAGAGAACCAGGAATCCGGCGGCCACCGGGATTCCGATCACATTATAAGCAAAGGCCCAGAAAAGGTTCTGACGGATATTGCGCATCACAGCCCGTGACAGACTCAAGGCAACAATCACCCCGTCCAGATTTCCTTGCATAAGAACAATATCCCCGGATTCAATGGCAATATCGGTCCCTGTACCTATGGCAATCCCCACATCGGCCAGGGCCAAGGCCGGGGCATCATTGATCCCGTCGCCGACCATAGCCGTCAGCTCGCCCTGCTGCCGCAACTCCCTGATTTTCTCCGCCTTCCTGTCCGGCATCACTTGGGCGATCACCTCATCAATCCCGGCCTGGGCAGCGATGGCTCGGGCAGTTATCTCTTGATCACCAGTGAGCATGATCAGACGCAACCCCATCCTTTTCATCTTGGCCACCGCCTCCGGCACCTCGGGCTTGAGTTTATCGGCAATGGCCAGCAAGGCCGCAAACCGGCCATCCACTGCCAGAAACAAAACCGTCTTCCCCTGCCCGGAAAGGCGGACGACCTCGTCCTCCACTCCTTCGACACCAATTCGCCTTTCTTCCAGAAGCTGTCGATTGCCAAGCAGTACCTCCTGCTTATCCACCAGTCCGAAAACACCCTGACCGACCAGGGCCGCAAAGCCCTCCGGCTGTTTCAATTCGTACCCCTTCACTTTAGCCGCAGCCACCAGAGCCTCGGCCAGGGGATGTTCGGAAGACTGCTCCACGGATGCAACCAGCAAAAGCAGTCGATCATCACTCATTCCGTCTGAGCAATTCACTAAATCGGTAAGTTCAGGCCGACCGTAGGTCAGGGTGCCGGTCTTGTCAAAGACCAGGGTCCGGATCTTTTCCGCCATCTCCAGGGCCTCGCCGCTTTTAATCAGAACCCCAAGCTGTGCCCCTCGCCCGGTTCCCACCATAATGGAGGTCGGCGTGGCAAGACCCATGGCACAGGGGCAGGCAATAACCAGCACCGCGATAAAAAACCGAAGGGCCACGACAAAATCGACTCCACCCAGAAAATACCAGGCCAAGCCGGTAAGCACCGCCGCCACCATGACCACCGGTACAAAATAGAGGCTGATCCGATCCGCCATACCGGCAATGGGGGCCTTCGAGCCTTGGGCCTCCTGCACCGTCCTGACGATCCGGGCCAGCATGGTATCCTGCCCCACATGCTCGGTATGGACCTGCACCGCCCCGCTTTTATTCAAGGTGCCGCAGGTCACCCGGTCGCCCTCATTTTTGGACACCGGCAGACTCTCGCCGGTGAGCATGGATTCGTCCACCACCGTCCGTCCCTGGGTTATCAGCCCGTCCACGGGAATCCGCTCACCGGGCCGCACCAGGAGCAGATCTCCAGCCTCAATCTCCGCCACCAGAATCTCTACCTGCTCCTGCCCTTTGAGGAGGATAGCCTTATCCGGGGTCAGCTGCATCAATTTAGCGATGGCATCCGAGGTGTGCGACTTGGAACGGGTCTCCAGATATTTCCCCAGCGACACCAGGGCAATCAGCACCCCGGCGGATTCAAAGTAGAGGTCCATGGCCAGCAACGCCTGCCGGTGCGTGTCCCCGCCCAGCATGATCTCCACCAGATTCCAGGTGGAGTAGATAAAAGCGGCGCCCGTGCCCATGGCAATCAGGGAGTCCATATTGGGAACCCGCCGCAGAAGGGCGGGAATGCCGATAAGATAAAAATTCCGGCCCAGCGCCATGATGGGAACCACCAGGGCAAACTGGATCAGGGCAAAACGCAGGGGATATTGATGGGGATTGATGCCCTCCGGCAGGGGCAGGCCCAGCATTTCACCCATGGAGACACAAAGCAGCAGCGCGGCCAGCCCCAGCGACCAGAAGAGTCGGGCCTTCATGGCCGCCAGGCGGGCAAGGGTTTCCTGCCGTTTGCGGGCAAACTGATCTGACCCGGCGCCCACCGGTCGGGTCTCAAACCCTAAGGCGCCAATGGCCTCACGAATCTGGCGCTGACTGGTCTGCCCGCGACGAAACACCACAGTCCCGGTCTCGGTTACCAGGTTGATCCGGGCCGACACCACTCCGGTCATCCCAGAGAGCACCTTTTCAATACGGGTGGAACAGGCGGCACAGTGCATGCCGCTGATGGCAAGCTCCAGATTCACCTCCTCGCTCTCCTCTGCCTGCGAGACTTTCTCCAGCTCAAAGCCCAAATCCTTGACCCGACCGGCGATGGTATCAAATGAAACAACCCCCTCGTCCCAGACCAGCTCCATGCTCTCCGCCGCCAGATTGACCGCCGCCCGCTCAACACCGTCAAGCCCTCCGACCACCCGTTCAATACGGGTGGAACAGGCGGCACAGTGCATCCCTTTTATCGCTATTGTTCTTTTGTGTTGGGTGAGTTGTTCTGTGGATGTTGATGAGAGTTTCTGCATGCTATCATACCGTTGTAGCTTGTTGTTTTAATTCAATTTTGCATTCAAGCCCAACCCGTTATCGAGGGTATGGCTTCGTCATTGCTGTTTGTCTTTGAGGTCGTGTTGTGAAGACACATGAGTAAGAGCTTTTTCCCTGATTCTCATAATAACAGCCCCATCTCTGGGAAGAAGGTTTACTTCCCGCATCGGGATTGTTATTATAATTCTCTGTTTTTTGAATATCATTTCTCATCCTCCTGAAGTTTCCCGTTTTTTTATCTAACTTTCATCAATTCGGTGGAATTGGCATGAATTAGCCACGATCTACATGCCTGAA
>DYDK01000217.1 GCA_020717935.1 Desulfocapsa sp. | reverse complement strand
TCGTTGAGGTCGGCGAAGAGCCAATAACAAATGTCCAAAAAAAATGACGCTTTTGGCATGTTGTTTACGAGGTCTGTATTTACTTGAAAAAGTATATTCCTGGTGTGGTCTTGGTTGGCGCTTCATTAGTCGGGAGCTACTATGTGATTTCAAAGACGGTAGAGAGGTCTTTTCGAATAGTTGAAAAAATACAAGGTGGTTTCGTTGTCTTTATTTGATAGCGGGAACTGAAATAGACACCGGCGGTGCAATAGCCATAAAAGAAGATTCAGCCAGCCAGCCTCGCAGTCCGGTTTCATCTTCAACGAGGGCGTAAGTATTATGCCTTTGCAAAATACGAATCAAGCGGCCTTCTTGGCTGACCTGTGTGCTTTGAGCGCCTGCAAAGGGAGAAATCAGAAGTGGTGATGCCGGACTGATTACGACTGCCTGTTGCCACCGCTGATACTGGATAATGACTCCAGTGCCACCAAGACCGCAAAGGAAGAAGCCGATACCTGTTGCCCATATCAGCAGGGAAGAACGACGGGGCGATACCGGAAGCCGTAAGGCAACAAGATGGAGCAGGAGCAGGGCCATCAACGAGGCAGCCGTTACCACGGCCCATTGATCCAGGCCCAGCAGGCCTGCCAGTCGGCTTCCCCCTTTTTGGAGCCAGGAACTGTTCGGCAACAAATTGTGGGCCTGACGAACCTGGTGCAGATTATTACGAATATCGCTCCCCATGCCTGCCGATAAAAGCAGAGCCCGTTCATAACCCACAATCGCCAGCCCTATCCGCCCGTTACGGGCATAGCCGTTGGCCAGATTATACCAGAGAGAGGCCGAGAACCCCGCCTGAGCCAGCACAGTTTCGTAGAGGTGAATAGCCTCGCTCCACTTACCGGCATCATAGGCCAGATTGGCCGTCACCATTTTTTGTTGAAGATTCCGGGCGTTTCCCTGGCCCGAGCCTTTCTCTTGAACGGTCTGCCCTCCGCCCTGCTCATCATCACCTGCCTGCCCTTCGCTCCCGGCGATACAGGGCAAAACCAGCACAAGAAACGACATAAAAAGAGCGCATCTCCACAGAGTCCTGTTCATTGCATATTCCTCAACTCCTGTTCCAGCTTGCAGGCATATTCCACCATCTCTTGCGGGTTGAGCAAATTGCCACCATAAGCGCCGCTTTCAGCAAGGGCAAAAAGGCGTATCAGCTCGGCTTCCACCATTTTTCCGACCACTCCTTGCTGGAGATCAGCAAGGGTGATGGCCCCAGGTTCGATCTGCCAGAGACTGCCCACCTGTTCCTGAATGGCCTTGCGACTGACCAACAGGAAGTCGCGGGTATTTCCCTGCCGTTGGAAATGGTGAATTTCCTGGAGGCGCTCATCAAGCAGTCGTTTCCTCTCCTGTTGCCGACAACGGACAGAATTGCCGGCCAGACGATTGGCTTTGATCGTGAAAAAAATGGCCGTCAACAGCAGCAGAAAGACCATTCCGATAAACACCTGAAAGCTCGTTTGAGTCACAAGGGGAGAGAATGACAGGTGCAAAGCACCAAGTTTTTCCCGTTGCGGGGCCAGGTTGAGTTGTCCCTGGTCAAGTAGTGGGGCCGACTCGGGGGGATTTATCGGACCAGTCGGACCGGATGGGATCGGCTGCATATCCGGCTGCGTCAAAGATTGTGTCAAAGAAACCGTTTTTTTTGCTTCTGCACCCTGGGCCGTGAGGTGTATGGGAATGGGCTGGCTGCGTACAGTTTGATATTCTTTTTTTTCGGGATCAAAGAAGCTGAAGGAGAAGGCGGGAATAAATGCCTGCATCTCTTTGTGGGTCTCCCCGCTCTGTTCTGAAGGATTCCCATCCGTTTTATCAGCGCCCTTGCGAGCGACGATAATCTGTTCAAAAATCGTGTGCCCCTGCCCCACGAATTGCCCAGGGGTAAATTTTAATGAGGGGGCATATGTCTTCCATTCTTGAGGCTGGCTCAATACCGGCGCTTCAATATGGTCAAAATTGCCGACGCCGCTAACGGTCATGGTCAATGTTACCGGATCGCCTGGCCCTATAGTGGCAGGTGCGGCCTGCACCTGAAGCTCAAAATTGCCAATGGCACCGCTGAAATCTTCCGGTTTTCCCGTTTCTGGCAAAGGCAGGGATTCAAGGGACATCTCCTTGCTGGCCAGGGTGATCTTTTTTTCTTGTAATTGTTGCTGATTGAAAAGGTCAGCCATCATCTCTTGGAGATTATTGTCAAAGAAGGGATCGCCAGGAGTGGCCGAATGTCTTTGGCGGCGAGGAACGGGAGGAAATAACGAGGCGTCAAGGGTGATATTCAGGGTATGCGTTCCCCCTTTAATTGCAGATATGGAGGCTGGCCAGGTGAGCACTGAATAAGCAATATTATCAATATTTTCTTCATGTTGAACCGGTTCGGAAGCGGGCAGGGTAAGAACAAAACCCTCGCCATTCAGACGGGGTTGGCTTTGCAGCCTGGCCTGGATCCCCTGTCGGAAATAGGCCTTGATCTCCAGAGGAAGCAACTCGCCAAGATAGCTTTTATCCTTGACCGAACTGACGCGCAGAAAGGCCATCTGTCCGCTCTCACCACTGGATGATGTCCTTTTCTGGGATTGATCCTGCGGGGAAGAAGGGACGGTGGCAGGGGCTGCCGTCACCTCAAAGGAAATGGGGTTGGTGCGCAGTTGTTGGCCATCCACGGTCAATGAAAGAGAGGGGATGGTATAGCTTCCTGGTTTGGCAGCCTGCACCTGATACACAGTGGTGACCGAAGAGGAAATACTGCCATTGATCATTTGATATTGGCTGCTTTGCCCCCGTTTCTGTATGTCCAGTCCATCCACCGAAGGCAGTTCGGAGATCGCACTGTCTTTCCGGCCCCCATCCTTGATGGTGATAATCCTATGGCCGCAAACGACGGTTGGCATTCATTTTGCGTGTAAGGAAAACAACG
>DYDK01000011.1 GCA_020717935.1 Desulfocapsa sp. | reverse complement strand
ATAAAATGCCAAGCCTGTCAAGATTTTATAAATATTTATGCAGATTTACTTATAAGGCAATTCTTATTGATGCTGATAGTTACCTTCTCCAACTCGTCAGGTATATTCATAGTAATCCGGTCAGGGCCAACATTGTACAACATTGCGATGAGTTCCAGTGGTCTTCTCATGGCGCATATTGTGGCAATGTCTGCATCCCATGGCTGACCACTGATTTGGTATTGCGGCAGTTTTCAGACCAGTCACTGACGGCGCTCAGGCTTTATCAGGATTTTGTGTGCCAAGGGGAGACAGAAGGGCGGCGGCGCGAGTTTCACAGTGGTTCGGCTGAAGGGAGGATGCTGGGAGATGATGTTTTTGTAGAACAGGTTTTGGTGAATATAGAAGAGCGGTTTGAACGACGTCATTCTCTGGAGCAGCTAATCGAGACAGTATGTGCTGTTTACGAGATCCCGTATTCTGTTTTATCAGAGCCGGGCAGGTGCCGGGATGTTTCCGAGGCGAGAGCCGTTGTTGCTATATTTGTTCTTGGTTCCGTCAACTTGAAATTAACAGACCTGGGTAAATTTTTGCAGCGGGATTTGTCTGGACTCAGCCAGGCAGCTGGGAGATTGCGGAAACGGTTGCTCAGCGATAGCCATTTGGCTGGGAAAGTTGAGAGAGTCAGAATGAAATTAAGCGAAATGCCCAATTGTCAAGCCTGACCCCGCTCTTTTGCAAAGCGAAATGCCCAATTGTCAAGCCTGACCCCGCTCTCTGACCCCGCTCTTTTGTTGATTGTCAAGCCTGACCCCGCTCTTTGCGATGTTTCATTGACTTTTTGCGAGATTCTCAGAGATTGGCAAGGCAATGAATGTTCTATTATTGATTTTGAAGGGAAGTATCTTGTCCCCGGAATAGAACAGTACGCCGTGGAGAAACTTGTCTTTGGCATAATCTGCAAAGGCTGAGAGTCCTGAAAAGTCTTGCGTCGTAACGGTCATGGAAGCCTTGACTTCAACGCCCACAACTTTGCCATCGCTGCGCTCAATAACTATATCTATTTCGTGGTGGTCAGTATCACGAAAATGGAAAAAATTCACATCCTCTTCTGACCAGGTTGCGTGTTTCAGCAGCTCACCAAAAACAAAGTTTTCCACCAGCCCTCCGAAAAACTGAGAGCCATGAAGTGTCTCGGGATGTTTCATCCCCAGAAGATGGCAGGCTAGCCCTGTGTCAATAAAATGAAGCTTGGGCATTCCTACAACTGAGCGTTTGGCGTTGTTCCGCACATAGGGAGGAATCCGGCGGATGATAAACATGAGTTCAAGTATTTCCATATACTTTTTTACTGTTTTGTCATCCTGTGACAGATCGTTGGCTACATTGGCATATTTGATGAGTTTGCCGGTTATGCCTGCCAGACTTCGGATAAGAGCTGAAAGTTTCGTGTGATACTCCCCTTTGGCGTGATGCATGGTCTCAAAGTCTTTCAATAATCTTCCTTCAATGTATGAAGTAAACCAGATGGCTCGTGAGCGTGGGCTTTTGACTATGGCTTCGGGATACCCGCCTGTTATCAAAATATCTGCCAGCTCTTTTCTATTGAGCGGTTTGAGCGTGAGATTTTCGAACGAACCGTTTATAAGCCGGTCAATTGCATTGAAATGATTGTCGTGCCGCTCGGCATATGACAATGGATAGAGCTCAATCCTTGCCATATGCCCAGGGAGAGATTCCTGTACCCGTGCCGAGCGAAAGATATCGGAGGAGCCTGTGAGAAGAAAGAGCCCTTTTTGTCCATCAGCTGTGTCGGATGCCATTTTGATGGCTCCGATCAGATTCGGGGCCATTTGAAATTCGTCCAGAACGAGGGGCTTTGGCAGTGATGCCAGCAGTCCTTGGGGGTCGCTTGCCGCAGAGGCTGCCAGGGCGGCATCATCAAGTGTGAAGTATTCCATTCCCTGTTCATTGGCGATCTCCCTGACCAGAGTACTTTTCCCTGCTTGTCTTGGTCCTGTGAGATATACAATACGAAAATCATTCAGTAGGTCGACGATTCGTGCTTTGATATGCCTGTTAAAAAGCATGGTTATCCTCCTTTTATCCATCGCACTGTATTTTATAATCCGAAAAAAGTAAATATAAAATCCGAGAAAATAGCGCGATAATTCCGAGAAAAATGACAGGTGTGGGCGCGGGGTCAGGCTTGACTAATAACATGGGCGCGGGGTCAGGGCGCGGGGTCAGGTCAGGGCGCGGGGTCAGGCTTGACTAATGGGCATTAAAGGCTCTTCCGCCAGGGTGGAGAGGGAAAATAGTCAAGCAGTCCGGTTATGCGGATACCGGCCTGATCAAAAGGTTCTTTGAGAGTCGCCACAATCTGCGTGCTTTTTGTCTTAGGGAAAGAGCTTGACACCCTTCAATGCAAAACTTAATATCTGACTATACTGGTCAGATATTAATGTAACGAATGTAGCGGCAGGAGACGCATTATGATTGAAAACCATTGGCAACTGCAGGATGCAAAGAGCAAGTTCAGTAATCTGGTTGAAAAGGCTCAACATAATGGACCGCAGTTTGTCACTAAAAGCGGCAAAGACGCTGTCGTTGTCCTGTCCATAGACGAATATAAAAAACTTATAAAACCAAAAACTAACCTGGTGATTTTTTTTCAAAGCTCTCCTCTGGCAAAAGAAGACTTGGATTTAACAAGAAGCAAAGAAATTCCGAGAGATATCGAGCTATGAAATTTTTATTAGATACCTGCGTCATCTCTGAATTAATAAAAAAGAAACCCAACCCTAAAATTGTGCAATGGATTGCAAAAGCAGAAGAGAGCAGTCTTTTTATGAGTGTCTTGACTATCGGAGAGCTCCACAAAGGAATCGAAAAGTTACCCAAGAGTAGAAAAAAAGAGAAATTGCATGACTGGGTGCGTTACGATCTCGAAGAAAGATTCCAAAATAGAATACTTAATTTCGATCTTCAGACCGCAGTAATTTGGGGGAGAATTCAAGCACATTCAGAACTATCAGGTAAAGCCATGCCGGCTATCGATGGCCTAATCGCTGCCACAGGCCTTTCATACGACCTTGCCGTAGTAACAAGAAACACTACAGATATGGAGATGAGTGGCGTTACCTTGATCAACCCTTGGTGATTCCATGCTGTTACCGGGGTCAGTAGGTCAGGCTGGGGCGGGGTCAGGAATGACAATTGGGCAATTTTCCGGCGCAGAACACGGTGTGGTCAAAATGAATTTGTCCCCGGATTTGTCAAGGAGAACGCATTGTCCGGTATCGCCCATCATATCGGGGATTCAACCTAACCGGCTTTCTTGTAGTGAATATTTAGAAATGGAATAAGAGGTACGAACCAAATCATGTTTCATCTTCATCTCTCCAATCGCACGGAAAATCTGCTGGCCCAGCTTGCCCTGGTCCTTGGCGCCCAGCCCCGTAGCGACCTGTTCGCCAAGGAGTATTTTTTGATCCAGAGTCAGGGCATGGAGCGGATGCTCTCCCAGCGACTGGCCGATGTCTTTGGAGTGTGGTGCAATTTTGAATACCTGCTGCCTACTCGTTTTTTTGATCTGATGGCGGCTCGCGTAGGACTGATCATCAATCCCGATGCCTATCATCGCGAAGCCCTGACCTGGCGGCTTGACGCCCTGCTGTACCAGGTACAACAGGCCCCTGAACCCTTGTTTGCGCCGATTCTACATTATATCAACGGAGAGCAGGGGGCGTTGAAACGCTTCCAGCTTGCCCAGCAGTTGGCCAATCTTTTTGACCAGTATCAGATTATGCGGCCCGAAATGCTCGATAGTTGGCAAGAGCAGAAAATAAATACCAAAAATTCGGCGGAACCCTGGCAGATGGAACTGTGGAGGCGATTGCGGGCCTCTTTGGACAACAGCCCCCATCGCGGGGAATTGTTGCGCCACTTTCTTCGCATAGCGCACACCAGGGATGACCTGAAGAGCGCTCTGCCCTCTCGCCTGTCGATCTTTGGCCTGCACAGTATGCCGCCCCTCCTGCTCGATTGCCTGCATGGGATTTCCCGCCACTGTGCCGTCCATTTTTTTCTCCTTTCGCCCTGTCAAAATTACTGGGCCGATCTTCCCGGGAAACGGCAGCTTCTTCAAGAAGACCTTCTCCGCATCAAAAACGGACACGAGCCGCTTGCCCTGTCGCCGGACATCCATCCTTTACTGGGTTCCCTGGGCAAGCAGGGCCGAGATTTCCAGTCCATGCTTTTCGAGCGCATTGACAGCGAACACCTGCAGGAGACCGAGAGCTTTGAAGAGCCGACAGCCCTGAATCCTGCTGCTCCCTGCCTGTTGCACCGCCTGCAATCCGACCTTCTTGACGGCGATTGGCAGGAAAAGACTGCAGAGGAATCGAGTGTCCTTGATTCCTCCCTGTCGTTTGTTTCCTGCTATTCCGCTGTGCAGGAACTTATGGTTCTCAAGGATCAGATCCTGTACTGGCTTCAGGACAACCCCGACATGGAACTCTGCGACATTGTGGTTATGGCCCCTGATATTCAGGAGTATGCCCCCATTATTCCGGCCATCTTCCATGACATACAGCACTCCATTGCCGACCGTTCCGCCCGTCAGCACGACAGCGGCCTGGAAATTTTTTTCCAGTTTCTTGACCTTGCAGTCAGTCGTTGTTCCTGGAGCGCGGTGCTTGATCTTCTGGAAAAGCCGGAAATCGCCCTTGCCTTTGGGGATTTAAGTGAATCCGATCTGGAGCTGATCCGCCACTGGGTTCTGGGCTCGGGCATTCGCTGGGGGCTCTCTGGCGACGGACTTCACAGCGAGGGAATCCCCGAACTTGCCGACATCTCCTGGCAGGCCGGACTGGATCGTCTGCTTCTGGGCTATGCCATGGACTGCCAGGAACCAGTGCCTTCCAAGGGAATTTTACCTCAAGGGCACTTTCCCCCAAGGGCACTTTCCCCCAAGGGCACTTTCCCCCAAGAGCACTTCCTTCAGGGCACCTGCGGGGCGCATGGGATCCTGCCCTATCCCGACATCGAAGGCAGCCAGGCCGAGCCTTTGGGTGGATTATGCCAGTTTCTTGAATTACTGGAGCGGGCCAGTCGCGATTTTACCCATCCCCGTCCCCTTGCAGCCTGGTCATCCTTACTGCTTTCCCATGCCCGGTCTCTCTTTGGAAGTGACCAGGAAAAGACCCTCGGCCAACTCCGGGAAATTCTGACGACCCTCGGCGAATACGGGGCGGACAACAATTCCTCCCCCAAGGGGACTTTACCCCAAGAGCACATTACCCCAAGGGCACTTTACCCCAAGGGCACTTTACCCCAAGGGCACTTCCTTCGGGGTGCCTTCGGGGCGCCTTCGGGGCGCCTTCAGGACGCCTCCGGGTCGCCAGCAAGCACTCCTGTCGCTGATACCACTCATCGCCATGCCGTCCCCTTGGAGACTGTTCGGGCCTGGCTTGAAAGCTCGGCCTCCGAGAGCAAGAGCAGTTCCGGATTCCTGCGAGGTCAGCTCTCCTTTTGTTCCATGCTGCCCATGCGTTCCATTCCCTTTCGGGCAGTCTGTCTCCTGGGCCTGAACGATGGTGTTTTTCCCAAGACCGACCGCCATCCGCCCTTTGATCTGCTGAGAGAACGAGTCCGCCCTGGTGATCGCTCCCAACGAGATGATGATCGTTACCAGTTTCTGGAAGCAGTGCTGTCGGCCAGACAGTACCTTTATCTCAGCTTCGTGGGCCAGTCCATCCGCTCGGGCAAGACAATTTCACCCTCAGTGCTGATTACGGAACTGATCGAGACCCTTTCATTCTCTTACGGACTTGCAGATCCCATTCGTAAGCACCCTCTGCACCCCTTTTCCCCCGACTATTTTCGCGGCACGACCCTGTTCAGCTTCAATGCCCACAACTGTGAGGTGGCCAGGGCCCTAATCCACCCATTGCCACCGCCAGAGTCGTCCCCCAAGGGGATTTTACCCCAAGGGGATTTTACCCCAAGGGCGCTTTACCCCAAGGGCACTTTACCCCAAGGGCACTTCCTTCGGGGCGCCTTCGGGGCGCCCCCCAAGGGGACTTCCTTCGGGGCGCCCGAACCCTGGTGGACAGGCTCTCTGCCCGAGGATCACCGCCACAGAAATGATGACGGCACTGACAGACGACAGGTGACCATAGCCGATCTCCTCTCTTTTTTTGCCGGCCCCCAAAAATGGTTTGTCCGCAATCGCCTGAATATCAATTTGGAGGCCGAGTCCGCCGTGACCGAAGACAACGAGCTGTTTGCCGTGACCGGTCTGGAGGCCTATCAGGTTAATCAGAATCTGCTCCAGAGTTTTTTGGAAGAACGAGATGACGGACGGGAAACTGGGGCAGCACGAATGATGACACAGCTCAAGGCCCAAGGCCGCTGGATGCTCGGCACGCCCGGCCAGTTGGCCTTTGACCAGAAAATACCCGAGTTGCAGGATTTCGCGGCGAGGATTGCTGCCCTGAATTCAGGTTCCCCCTTGCCCGACTTGCCCGTTGACCTGTCTGTTTTCGTGCAGGGCAACACAATCCGCCTGACCGGTCTGCTTGGATGCTGGCATGAAAACAGCATCCTGCTGGCCCGCTACAGCGAGTGCAAGGGCAAGGATCTGCTCAAGGCCTGGATCCATCACCTGCTGGCCACGGCGGTCTGTCTGGATCATCCCGTCACGACCCATTTGCTGTGTAAAGACCGGCTGTTTCGTTTTCCCCCCTGCCCTGAGCCTTTTCCTCATCTGGCCCAGTTGCTGACCATCTTTGAGCAGGGCTGCCTGGCTCCCAGCCCCCTGCTGGTGGAACCGGCCTGGGCCTTTGTCCAACAGGCCCATAATCCGCAGGCCAGAAAATCACCGCTGAAATGCGCTATTGATGCCCTGACAGAGATTCTGGAGAAGGGGTACGAAACCGAATTGGCGTTGCTCTACGGCGAATGCGATCCCGCCAGTTTACTGGGCCTGCCATTTCATGAAATGTGCGGGGAGTTTTTTGCCCCCATTTTTGCAAAGGGAAAGACAGCATCATGAATACAGCAGAGACAACACCCCGCAGCCTCGTCCAAGACGCCCCAATGGAAACGCCCGTGGGGCAACGACCCCCTGAGAGAAAATCCTCCTTGGGGATGCCTCTTCATCATACGCCGTTTATGGTAGCCACTGCCCCCCTGCTCAAGGGGATAAATCTGGTCGAGGCCAGCGCCGGCACAGGGAAAACCTTCGCCATTGCCATGCTGGCGCTGCGATTCGTCACCGAACAGGGCATCCCCCTGTCCAAAATTCTGGTGGTAACATTCACCAAGGCTGCCAGCGAAGAGCTGAAGGAACGCATTCGGGCCCGCCTGGTATCGGCACGAGAGTTTCTCCGTAACAGAGGCCCGGGAACACCCCGAAGACGCCCCGCAGGGGCCCCGAAGGAAGCCCCGAAGGAAGCCCCCTTGGGGGGAAATCCCCTTGGGGGGCGCCCCGAAAGCGCCCCAAAGGAAATGCCCTTGGGGCAGAGCCCCCCTGAAACGCAATCTCCCTGGGAAACAGAAGACGAAAAACAGGGTGATCCGGTTCTGGAGTCCTGGCGGGAAGGGCTTGCCACTAACGGAATTTCCGAGGAGCTGGCACGCCAACGACTGGCGTTGGCCTTGCTTGATATAGATTGCGCTCCGGTCTTTACCATCCACAGTTTTTGCCAGCGCATGCTTCAGGAACAGGCCCTGGAGAGCGGACAGCCTTTTTCGTTTGATCTGATTACCGATCTGTCGTCGTATCGCAATCAGGTCGTGTATGATTTTTGGCGGCGCACGGTCTATCCTTTGTCATCTTTGCACTGTTCCTTGATTATCCAACGCTACTCAACTCCAGACGATCTTTACCAGAGCGTGAAGAATGCTGAAAAACGGGCGGCCCGCATTGAACCACCAGCCCTGACAGTAGTCGAATCGCTTGCGGGTTTTGATGAGAGTCGCAGACGCCTGGCCACCTGGTGGCAACAGCACCCCAAGGGCACTTTACCCCAAGGGCACTTTACCCCAAGGGCACTTTACCCCAAGGGCACTTCCTTCGGGGCGCCTTCGGGGCGCCTTCGGGGCGCCTTCGGGGCAAACGCCGATAAACTGTTTGATGGATTGCAGACAGCCATTGAGCAGGGTAAATTCAAAATGGAGCTGATCGAAAATTTTTCCGATTGGTGGCGGCAAGTGAACGCATTTTTGCTGACCGACAATCAGCCTTTTCCTGAATACATTGATTTTTTGACCAGTAAACGGCTGAGGGAGATGCTCAACGGCCATAAATTCAAAGCAAAAAAAGACGGGCCCAACGGCGAAGAACTCAAGAATGATTTTCTCACTTCCCTTGCCCTGCCGGATCAAGAAATCATCGCGCTGTGTCAGGCCCGAGAGGCTGTGACCCTGGCTTTTCGGGCTGGTCTGTTGCAGGAACTTTCCACCGGCCTGGCCCAGACCCTGCGCCAGCAGAATCTGCTCTCCTTTGATGAACTCATCCAGCAACTGGCCCGCAGCCTGACAGGCCCTCAGGGGCAGGAGTTGCGGCGGATTCTGGGGGATCGCTATGCGGCGGCCCTCATTGATGAGTTCCAGGACACCGATGATGCCCAGTATGCCATTTTTTCTACCCTGTTTGCGAACCAACACCCCACCCATGCCGCCACCCCCACCCATTATCTCTATCTGATTGGCGATCCAAAACAGGCCATCTACACCTTCCGGGGGGCCGACATTTATTCATATTTCAAGGCCCGTCAGCAGGCAGATATCCATTGGCATCTGGCCCACAATTACCGTTCCCACCCGGCCCTGGTAGCGGCAGTCAACACCCTGTTTTCTCTGCGGGCCGATGCCTTTGTCAGCGCTGAACTCCCCTATCTGCCGGTGGAAGCAGCAAAAACCTGGGATGACGGGCTTCTGACCGATGATTCGGGCGCCCCGAAGGAAGTCCCCTTGGGGGGCGCCCCGAAAACGCCCCTGATATTTTGCGAGCTAGGGGCTGCCCCCGATTCCAAGGATGGCCGCTGGGGATCAGGTACGGCCACAGCTCGCATTCTTTCGTTTGTGGTGGCCGAAATTGGACGACTGCTGCAAACTGAACGATCCGTTATGATGACCGCCAGCGCCGAGCCAGCGAGGGCTCTCGCCCCTAAGGACATTGCTGTTCTGGTCAGGAATCACAAGCAGGCCGACACCTTCCAGAACGCCCTGGCCCGGGCCGGAATTCCGGCGGTCATGGCCAGCCAGCAATCGGTCTTTGCGTCTGCTGAATGTCAGAGCCTCGTTCTGCTTCTCCAGGCCCTCAGTGCTCCCGGCAACGCCAGTCTCCTGAAGACGGCCCTTACTTCGTCATGGTTTGCCATGAATGGGCAGGAACTTCATGCCCAGTGGCAAAATACGATGACCGTGCAGCGATGGGTGCAACGCTTTCATGACTATCATCACCTGTGGCAGGAACGGGGTTTCCTGGCCATGATGATCAGACTTTTTGAGGCTGAAAATGTCTTTCTCACCCTGGCCCATCAACCACTGGCTGAACGACGGATGACCAATGTGCACCATCTTCTCGAATTGATCCAGACGGCCGAAACCGAAGCGGGCATGGGGCCGGGCAAAACCACGCAATGGGTGCAGGCCATGCGGCGCGAAGCCCTGGCAACCTTGCCCCCCAAGGGGACTTCCTTCGGGGCGCACTCAAAGTGGACTTCCTCCAGAGGGCAGGCCGCCGAGAACACCGAATTGCGACTGGAGAGCACTGGCGATGCAATCACCATTATGACCATGCACGGAGTCAAGGGTCTGGAATATCCGGTGGTCTTCTGCCCCTTTCTCTGGCACCGCAATACGATTGTCAAGAACACCACCGAATCCGTGACCTGCCATGATGAGAACATGGAACTGGTGATGGATTTGGGTTCCCCGGACTTTACGGACCGCCGGGAACGGGCCTTGCGGGAAGAGTTGGCTGAAGAGTTGCGTCTGGCCTATGTGGCTTTAACGCGGGCCCGTTGCCGCTGCTATGTCTTTTGGGTGGATGTGAAGGGACAGGGCAAGGGTGGCGATTCCCGGGATTCAGCCCTAGCCTGGCTGTTAGGCCTGGAACAGAGCGGTTCCTTGAGCGAGCAGATAGCGCGTCTGAAAAACTCCGAGGGTTCAATATCCTGGGTGACACTGGAAGTAGAGCTGGATGAGCCGGTACCGATAACACAGAGACCGGAACATACCGAAACGCTCTCCCCGCTTGTTTTCACCGGCCATAATCTGCATACCGACCGCCTGCTGCACAGCTACTCTTCTCTTGTTGCCGACGCCCCGAAGGAAGTCCCCTTGGGGGACGCTCCGCAGGCGCCCCGAAGAACGACCCCTTGGGGGAACGAGTCCTTGAGGGAGGAGGACTTTCTGTCGGAGCTGCCGACCCCATTTGCCCCGTATGCTCAGGCAACAGAGGAAGCCCCGGCAGAGGACGCAGCGACCAGCGCCATCGTTCTTCCCGACCTTCCCAAAGGAGCGGCCTTAGGCAATGTGATCCACAGCCTGCTGGAAAAACTCCCTTTTTCTCTCCTGGCCGCTGGCGCCGGCTATGAAACCGTCCTGCAACGACAATGTTCCTGGTTTGGTCTGGAAATATCTGCTGAGAAATTAGCCACCCTGCTCCAAAAAACCGTGCTGACACCATTATCTGGGCCAGATCAGATCATTCCCCCTTTTTGTCTGGCTGATCTGGCCCCCACGGACATCCTCCAGGAAATGCCTTTTTATTGCCGACTTCAATCCAATTCCACCGAGCAGATCAATACCCTCCTTGCCGGTTTACCAACCGTTGCACCGGTCACAGCCCAGGCGTTGAAAGGCTATCTTACTGGTTTTATGGATCTGGTCTGCCGCCATCAGGGTAAATTTTATATCATGGACTACAAGAGCAACTTTCTGGGCCGACACCTTGCGGATTACCACCCGAAGCGAATGGAACAGGCCATGCGGGAACACAACTACGGTCTGCAATACTGGCTCTACACCGTTATGCTCCATCGTTACCTGCACAGTTCAATGGAAGACTACGATTACCGTCGCGATTTCGGCGGGGTTTTGTATCTCTTTGTGCGGGGAATGGAGCCCGCGCAGCCAGGCAGCGGGGTATATTATGACCGCCCTGATTTCGCCACTCTGGAAAATCTTGACCGCTGTCTGGGTGGAAAGACGGTCACTTCCTGGAGAATGAATTGAAGATGAATGCCGCTCCCTTTTCCCTCCTTGACCAGCACCTGGCCCGCTTTCTGACCCGGGAATCGGGGCTGACCGGAACAACCGCCGATTCGTTCAGGTTATTGATGGCCCGCTTGTCCGCCGCCCTGTTTGCCGGCGACAGCTGCCTTCTCATCACTGACGAAGAGGAAATGCTGGTGCGGGCCAGCAACGATCTCGTCTCTGATACTGACCGCACCCCGCTGGTAATCTGGCGTGGTCGCTTGTATCTCCAACGCTATTTTCGTTACGAGATGCGTTTGGCAAGACAGCTCACGACCCTCTCCACCGCCAGAATCAAGCCACTCCCACGACCGTCCCCCAAAGGGACGGCCTTCGGGGCGCCCCCCAAGGGGACTTTACCCCAAGGGCACTTCCTTCGGGGCGCCTTCGGGGCGCCCCCCAAGGGGACTTCCTTCGGGGCGCCCGCGGCCTGTTCCGCCGAAAATCCGTCACAGGCGACTGCTCTGGAGTCCGTTCTCCCATTGGGTTCTATGGAATCAACGGCTCTTCATGATATCGTGACCGCCTGTTTTGGCCCTGATCCGGAAAATCTGCAACGACAAGCGGCTGAAATGGCCTTGACCCATCCGCTGACTCTGATTTCCGGCGGCCCGGGCACGGGCAAGTCACACACTGTGGCCCGTATCCTTGGCCTGCTCCTGCACACCCTCTCGCCTGACTTGAAAATTGCCCTCGCCGCTCCCACGGGCAAGGCAGCCATGCGACTGCGGGAGTCCATTGCCGCCAGCCTCGAATCCTTGCCCCTGGCCGCATCCATCAAGTCCGCTATCCCAACCACGGCCTGCACCCTGCATCGCCTGCTCGGGATTCGCAGGCATTCCCCGCACTTCCGGCACCATCAGGCCAATCCCCTGCCCTGGGATGTGGTGCTGGTAGATGAGGCCTCGATGGTGGATCTGGCCCTGATGAGCAAGTTGGTAGATGCCCTGCAACCCGGGTCCCGCTTGATTCTCCTGGGAGATAAGGATCAACTCGCTTCAGTGGAATCAGGGGCGGTACTGGCAGACTGCATTGCGGCCTTGCCCGACAATACTGTCATTTTGCAAAAAAGTTATCGTTTTGACCCCGAGATAAGCGCCTTCGCCCACGCCGTAAATGAAGGTGATGTTGAAGCGGCAAAGGAGAGAATTCAGGCTGCTGAAAACAGGGAACAGAGAGCAGGAGGGGGCAGGGTATTGGGGGTATCCTGGGAAATGGCGATGGAAGTGATACTTGCTCGTTTCGTTCATTATATGGAGACCGTGCGGGCCGTGCGGGCCGACGGTTGGCCAGAAAATGAGAGCGATGCCATTGGTCGGCTCTTTGCCGCCCTCAATTCTTTTCGGGTTTTGTGTGCTACCCGGCAGGGAGCAAGGGGAGTGGAAGCCATCAACCGACAGGTGGAACAGCAATTGGCGGCCAGTGGCTATTCATGTCAGCCCGGGGGCTGGTATCCTGGCCGACCGGTTATGATCCTCCGCAATGATTACGGCCTGAACCTGTTTAACGGGGATATTGGCATCTGCCTTCCCGATAATGAAGGGCCATCCGGGGCCTTCACGATCTGGTTTATCGGGGAAGATGGAACGAATCTGGAATACCAACCCTGGCAACTGCCAGCCCACGAAACCGTCTTTGCCATGACCATCCACAAAAGCCAGGGCTCAGAATTTGGCGAAGTATTGGTAGTCCTACCCATCATCGACACCCCCCTGCTGACCCGTGAACTGATCTATACCGCCGTCACCCGCGCCCGCACCCGGGTGTTGCTTACCAGCGCCGAAGGGATTTTCCAACAGGCAGTTACCCGTACCATCAATCGGGCCAGTGGTCTGCGTGAAATGTTGACCAGCAGTTCTTGATTCTTTTTTCCCTGATGCCCTTTAGGAGTTGCTACAAAATAACCTTATCATTTATATCTATTTTGTTACGGCTTTTTATGCTACTCAAGGACAACACGATGACAATGGTATTTCGTGACAGTGGCATGGGGGGGCTTTGATTGAATCTATCAACGAAAAAACATTGATAGTTCTCTTTTTGACGGATAAAAGAAGAAATGTAACTTTTCCTTGAAGTTTTGTAGAATAAGGGAAAATTACCGTCCGGTATCGCCAGCGGGGAACAGGCTGCCACAATTGCCCCGCCTGTGGTAGCCTGTTCCCCGCTGGCGATATACCAGATTGGCCACAAAGCCCATAGTGCCAAGCTACAAAACCAACCCACTCTCTTTTTTTGTGGAGAAACAACAGAGTCTTTTCACTCAAGAAAAAGGGTTTTCCACATTGAACGAGTATTGTTGTTACCAAAGCATGGATATTGCCCATTCCTTCAATCAGAGACAATGACATCATGAGTTTTCCAAAAGTTATGTTCAAGGTTATAGAAAATAACAAATGTCCGATTTTCAGCTATGGAGATCAATTTACAGTCACCGGCATTACCATTCCCATGACCGATGCCAAGGAGCAGACCTGTTTCAGTACAGCTACTCTCACTTCCCCCTTGGAAAAGGAAAAATGTAAAATTCTGCATGGCGATCTCACCAAGATTCTCATGCAATATGAACGGGCAGACAAGATCCCCATGTGTATTGTGTCGTGCAGCGGCTGTACTGGCTCATTGCGATTGGAATACAGCAAGGAAAATGCCATGGAAGACATGGAGCTGCATGATGCATCCAACACCGAAGCCTTGGATGCCATGCTGCCCCTTTTGAATCGTTTTGATTTTTTCAAACATTTAGAAGAAAAAAAGATTCAGAATGTGGCCCACTATTTCAAAGTTGCAAAATTTGCGGCGGGTGACATTATTCTTCGCAAAGGAGATCGGGGGGCGAATTTCTTCATTATTGTCAAAGGAAGCGTCCATGTCCTCAATAAAGTGGGAATTACCATTACCACATTGAAGCAAGGCGATGTCTTTGGGGAAATGAGCCTGATCTGTAACGATCCCGTCAGCGCTACCATTCAGGTGAATGAACCGGCAGTCATCCTGTATATCGACAGGAAAGGTTTCCAGAAGGTCTTTGATCAATATCCATCCCTCCAGTTGTATTTCACCCGCTTGATGGCGCGGCGACTGAATCAATCCAATATGGTGCGAGCACAGGATCTCTCCTCGGGCATGAATGGCAATCTGAATGAAATTCCCCCCGAGGCTCTGTTCCAGATTCTCAACATGAATCAGAAAACCGGAATTCTCACCATCAACGAACTTCCCCAGGGGACGGCCCGTTTTTCCTTCCGACAGGGCGCTCTTATCAAGGCCAAGTATGGTGATATTCAGGGGGAGGAGGCTTTCTACAAAATTCTCAAGGAAACCGAAGGCCATTTTCGATTTACCCCAGGAATTCCAACTGCGGATATCGAAGCCCCGGAAATCGGCTTTTTTATGAAGCTCCTGATGGAAGGAATGCATCGTCTCGATGAGGAACGAAATCAAAAGGCAAGTGGAGAGGAAGAGATACGGAGTAAGGGATGCCTCGATTGCAATGCAACACCTTCGCTCCACGACAGAGATCATGGGCATGACCACAATCACGATGTTCACCGGCAAGGGCGGGGTGGGCAAGACCACGATGTCAGTGGCCACAGCCTTACACTATGCCCAATCCGGTAAGACCCTGCTCATCTCCACCGATCCTTCCGGCTCCCTCTCGCAGCTATTTTCCCAGCCCCTTGATCAGCAGGTAACGGAAGTTGCCCCACAGCTTGATGCCGTTGAGTTGACACGAAAGCTGGTGCTTGAACTGTGGCGAGCGAAATTTGCCGATGAAATATATACGGTACTCTCCTCTTTCTTGCCGGTTGGACGAGAAATCATCGACTACCTTGAAGGGGCACCGGGAGTTGAGGAGGAATTCATGCTTGACTATCTCCTGACCAAGGCCCAGAGCAATATCTATCAGACTATCATCTGGGATACCGCCCCGACGGCGACGACCCTGAATCTTCTTTTCATTCAGCAACTGTTTTACACCCATCTGACCCAAGCCCAGAAGATCTATCTCAAGGTCAAGGGAGCCTTTGCCCATGCCGATCCGCTTGCCCTGATTCTCCAGTGGCGCCAGTTGACCGCCGACATTATTACCATGCTCCAAACACGCACCACCGCCTGGGTGGTGGCCAACCCCGAACGATTGCCAGTCGAACAGGCCTTGAATATCGCCGCCTCTCTGACGACCTTTGGCATTGAGGTCAATGGCTTTATTCTCAATAAAATGCTCCCCCTTGAACCCTGCGCCACCCATCCCTTCTGGCAAACCAAGTTAGCGGCCCAACACAACTGGCGGCACAGACTGAGACAATCTGCCGCCGGCCGACAGGTGATCGAAATCGCGGAACTCTCCGCCGACGAGATGGCTTTGACTTCACTGAGAAAACTGGCAGAAAGCTTTGAGGAGAAGTAAGGATTTCCCATGAGATATGGGAAAAGACGATGGTATAGGGTGTTGACGAAAGGCCACTCTCTGGTATGAAAATACCAGAGAGTGGCCTTTATCGTTTGCTATCAGTCTTTATTTAATTCTACTTTGTCACATTACATCACAACCTGTTGATTTAGCGGCTTTTTCGTTATTTTGCTATTTTCGGCAAAACAACGAAAAAACAACAAGATACAATCTAATGTGACAAAGTAGAATTAATGAATGTTCTTTGTTGTCGTGGGTAAAAAGAGTGGCCACGGAAATTTTTTATAATTTGCCGTCACGGTTTTATCCGCCGTCATGGAGAGAGTGCATGAAACTGTCGAGCTTGAATCACAACCCGTCCAATTGTTGAAGTTTTTCCCGCCGGAGGTGGCTGGAGCCGTCAGGGTAATATT
>DYDK01000216.1 GCA_020717935.1 Desulfocapsa sp. | reverse complement strand
TTTTCGCATGCCTCGATTTTGAACGAAAATCTTCATTTTGCAAGAGGCTCATCTACATGATTTTGCCCCCATGCGTCGTATCTCAAGGGCCTTTGGGGTATGTGCCTGGAAACCTGAAATGAATTATCCACGGATTATTTACAAACCATACACGAATTCACGACATGGAACCTGCAAAAAATTATTCACCAGCGGTGGTGGCTATTATTCCGGCCCGTTTTCTTTCCAACCGCTTTGAGGGCAAACCCCTGGCACTGATTGCAGGCAAACCGATGATTCAACATGTGGTGGAGCGGGCCCGGCAGGTAAAACTCTTGAGCCGGGTGGTGGTGGCCACCGATGATCTGCGGATTGGTGAATGTGTTGCCTCCTTTGGCGGCGAGTTTGTCATGACCCGCAGCGATCATGTTTCCGGTTCGGATCGGCTGGCCGAGGCCGCCGAGTTGCTGGGTATTTCTGAACATGATGTGGTGGTCAATATCCAGGGCGATCAACCTCTTTTTGCCCCCGAGATCGTGGCCCAGGTGGCGCAACCGTTGATTGATGATCCGGCCCTGCCCATGTCCACCCTGATTTATAAAATCATCCGGCCTGAAGAGATCAACGATCCCAACCATGTGAAAACGGTCTTTGATCATAACCATAACGCCCTCTATTTTTCTCGTGCTCCAGTTCCATTTCAGCGAAACCCCGAGGAAGGTTTGTCGCCGACTTATTATAAGCACCTGGGGTTTTATGCCTATCGCAAAGGCTTTCTGCTGTCGTTTGTCGCCCTGCCGGAAGGCGAATGGGAACGATTTGAAAAGCTGGAACAACTGCGGGCCTTAGAGTATGGTTATAAAATCAAGGTCGTTCTGACCGATCATGACTCCATCGAGGTCGATACCCCCGAGGATCTGCAACGGGTGGAGGAGTATCTGCAAAGGTTGAACAAATGAAGTTGGAAAGCAAAGATTTGTAAAAAAACAATGAATAACCAGTCAATAAAGGTGGAAGCATGAGAAAGAAGATTACGATTATCGGGGCAGGGAATGTAGGAGCAACGGCGGCGCATTGGGCGGCGGCCAAGGGGCTTGGGGATGTGGTGCTGCTCGATGTGGCGGAAGGGATTCCTCAGGGGAAGGCCTTGGATCTTCTTCAATGCGGGCCGGTGGAGGGATTTCATTACAAGGTGACTGGCAGTAATGATTATGCGGATACCGCAAACTCGGATGTGGTGATCATTGCCGCCGGACTTGCCCGCAAGCCCGGGATGTCTCGTGATGATCTGCTGGCCATCAATGTTTCCATTGTCAAAGCCTGTGCCGAAGAGGCGGTCAAACATTCACCTGATTGCGTGCTGGTGGTGGTCACCAATCCCATTGATGCCATGGTGCATACGGCCTTTAAGGTGACTGGCCATCCCAAGCAGAAGGTTATTGGCATGGCGGGAGTACTCGATTCCGCCCGCTATCGCACCTTTTTGGCCGAGGCTATCGGCGTGGCCCCCAAGGATGTGAATGCCCTGGTCATGGGAATTCATGGTGATAACATGCTGCCTCTGGTGCGTCTGGCCAATGTGGCCGGTGTGCCCATTACCGACCTATTGTCTGCTGAAACGATTGCCCAGATCGTTGACCGCACCCAGAAGGGTGGGATTGAGATTGTCAATCATCTCAAAACCGGTTCCGCCTTTTATACCCCAGGTCTTGCGGCTGTTGAGATGGCCGAAGCCGTGCTTACCGACTCCAAACGGGTTCTGCCCTGCGCAGCGTATCTGGAGGGTGAATTTGGCATCAGCGGCTATTTCCTTGGGGTACCGGTGGTCGTGGGGGCGGCGGGTGTGGAGCGAATTCTCGAATTTGAGCTGACCACTGAGGAAAAAGCGGCTATGGCCCTGTCGGTTGCAGCGGTGCAAAAACAGATGATTGCTACGGGAATTTAACCTCCGTGACCCGGAAATCAGTCGTTGGCATGGGGGAAGGCAGGGGGGAGGCCGTGAAAAATGATGCCATTCGTCATTTTTTGGATCTCCTCATGACCAGAAAAGTATCACCTTTTGACCTGCTTCCTCATACTGATTTGCGGGAAAAACTGGTGGAGCTGGTTCTTTTTGGCGAACCGAACGGGGGAGATGCGGAAACAGCGAATCAGTTTCTGCATCTCCGATCGGCCCTCGAATCTCAGGTCGTTAAGGATGTCAAGGTCGTGGTCTTTGGTGGTGGAACGGGGCTGTCGAACCTTATTGGCGGGGACAGTCGCAGTCCGCAATGGCCTCGTAAACCCTTTGTCGGACTCAAAGAAATTTTTCCGCACACCCGGGCCATTGTCTGTGTGACTGATGATGGCGGGTCCACGGGTGAGTTGCAGAAGGACCTCCCTCTTATCGCTTTGGGCGATCTTCGTCATGTCCTGCTTTCCTCCATCCAGTCGGAACGACTGCAATCCCTGTATGGGATAGCAAGGCCGCAGGCCAAAAAAGTGGTTTCGCAACTGGCAAAAATCTTTAATTACCGATTTCAACGGCGGCCAGAATCGTCAAGCTCCTTGCTGGCTCAAGCAGGTGTTGATCATACAATCCTGCCTGCTCCTTTGGGACAGACATTGATTGCATATATCGACTTGCTTTTTACCGATACCCGTCTGATACCAACCCTCGATAGACCGCACTGCCTGGGTAATCTTATTGTGGCGGCAGCCATCTATGCCGAAATTCCACCGATAATCACCCATAATGATTGCATTGCCAACCATACCGTATTGTCAGCCTCAACAGTTCGCGGCCTGGCGGCATTAAGCGCAATCATGGGTATTAGGTGACAATTATCTTGGCCGGTAGATGACAATTACCTTGGCCGGTTCGTTATGGTAAAACCTGGCATCAAAATCACTTTTAACAGAGGAGGATTTCGATGTCAGGGAAAGCCATTAAATCAGAACAGGTCGGGGTATATATGCAGACACGAGAAGCAGGAAAGAGGCAGGTAACAGCGGCGGCAAAG
>DYDK01000010.1 GCA_020717935.1 Desulfocapsa sp. | reverse complement strand
CCAGATTTTACCATAACGAACCGGCCAAGGTAATTGTCATCTACCGGCCAAGATAATTGTCACCTAATAGTCAGGATCAGACAGGTGGGTTTGGATGCTGGCAGACGCATGACCCCGCCAGTAATCGCTATCTCTTCACCGGCATTATATAATGGACAATGTTTTTCTTCGATAATGATAAAAACGCCGTTACGAAAATGCATAATAACTCCTGCGGATGTTGCTTATCTGTAACAAAAAAACGCGACAACTTGATTGAAGGGAACGAGGCATAAAAAAAGATCCATCCTTGAGAAGACAGCCTCGCTTGTTTCGATAAGGGGCTCGGATGGCCCCCCAGAGGTCATGACCAAGAAACAGCAGGATATATTGCTGTTTCTTGGTCATGGCATACGAAATCCGTACAGCGCATTGAGCAAAAAAGTCTTGCCCAATGCGTTCACTGTTCCTAATCAGACCCGCCAAACAGCATATAAATAACAAAAGCAAGTGTGACCGCGCCACCATAGATGACTGGCAGTATCTTGCTGACCTGTACCTCACCATCAACAACCAGGGTTTGCATATAATCCATGCCGCTGACGAACCAGACGGCCACAAAGAGAAGGACGATAATAAGATCCTTGAAGGCCTGTTTATAGAGCAGATATCCCAGTAGACCCAGAAATGGCACCAGAAACCAGGGATTGGTGAACAGACCCATATAATCCACATCCTTGATCTGCTGTGGCAGATGGGTATTGTTCATCCAGGCCAGAAGCGTGTCAATAAAATTACCCATGCTGTTTACACCCCCCTTCATGTTCGTTTTTTTCAAAGTTTACCTGAGAGCGATTAAAGACCTGAATGGCACAGTAGGAGCCGCACATAGAGCAGGCGGGAGTTTTATCACTGCCTCCTTCATGGCGAAAACGAGCGGCCTTTTCCGGATCCAATGACAGTTCAATCTGTCCTTTCCAGTCTAACTTGTTGCGCCGTTCGGCCATGAGTCGATCTCGCTCCATGGCGCCAGGCACGCCTTTGACCAGATCAGCGGCATGGGCGGCAATCTTGGAGGCGATAACCCCTTCGTGGACATCGTCACAGTTGGGCAGTTTCAGATGTTCGGCCGGAGTGACATAGCAGAGATAATCAGCTCCAGCCGCCGCGGCAATAGCCCCGCCAATGGCCCCGGTAATATGGTCATAGCCGGGGGCAATATCAGTAACCAGAGGGCCAAGGACATAAAAGGGAGCATTTTTACACATCTTTTTCTGAAGCAGGACATTGGCAGTGATCTGATCCATGGGCATGTGCCCTGGCCCCTCAATAATGACCTGTACTCCCGCGTCCCAGGCCCGCTCGGTGAGCTCACCCAGATAAATCAGTTCTTGAATCTGATTGCGGTCGGTGGCATCGGCCAGACAGCCGGGCCGAATCCCGTCACCAAGACTTAAAGTCACCTCATGCTCTTTCAAGATGGCGAGCAGATCGTCAAAATATTCAAACATCGGGTTTTCTTTGTGGTGATGACTCATCCACTCCAGGGTAAACGATCCGCCCCGACTGACCACGCCCATGATCCGTTTCTGGCGGCTCAACCGTTTTTGAAGATCACGATTGATCCCGCAGTGAATGGTCATGAAATCAACACCATCCATTGCCTGTTTTTCAATGACCTTAAACATCTGGTCAACGGTCACATCGACAATATTTTTTTTATCCCGCTCCACCACCTCAGCCACGGCCTGATAAATGGGCACGGTTCCCAGCGGAACCGGACAATTGGCCAGGATGCCCCGCCGCACGGCATCGAGATCGCCACCCATAGAGAGATCCATGACCGTATCGGCACCCGCCTTGACCGCCACCCGTAATTTTTCCAGTTCTTCGTCAAGACTGGAAATGTCTCGGGAAGAACCGATATTAGCATTAACCTTGGTAAAGGTATTTTTGCCGATACCAATAATTTTTTCAAAATTATGATGCCGATTTTTGGTGATGGCAATGGTTCCCGCCGCCACACCAGCCATCAACTGTTCCACTGGAAGAGACTCGTGATGCGCACATGTTTCAAATAGCGGGGTAATGATCTTGTTGCGTGCGTCCTCTCTGATACTCATATCTATCCTACTCCTTACCGTGAGTTATATTAAAAAAGCAGTGTTTTTATTATATTGTATTACAAGGCTTCGGCATAAGCCGTCGTTCAAAAATAACCAGTTCGTTTTAGGTTCATGACCGGCATAAGGTGCCGTAAAGAAATGGATAAAACGAATGGGTTATTTCTTAACGGCCCCTAACTGTCACGAAACCATTACTTTCTTCTATTCCTTCTATATATACTGTCTTGCCAATGTTCTCAAGTATCACCTTAAAGGTCGTTATGAAAAGGAACAGGCTTTTGAGTCTTTTTCACAATGACCTCTCAAGGCCGCTTCCAAAAGACAGTCCTGCCAGGAGTGTTTCCTGGGGAATTTGTACCCGTTATCAGACAAGAACCGATACATGAAAAGGCCCACCTTTTTCAGTCCTTTTCATGTATCGTCTTTTCTGCCGTTCTGGTCTTTCAAATGACCATGTTATTTTTTTGACAAAGGCTTACCAAGGGAGCTCTTTTCCAATAGCGGGCCACAATCGCTGATAAAAATAACAGGCACGCCTCTTTTTCAGATACCAAAAAGTCTTAATATCATGTATTTTATAAAAAATTAGCATTTTATTTTCTTTTTTGGGTATTCATACTATGAATAGATATAAATCGACACAACAAATGGCATCTCTCTTCTCATCCATAATCATTAAATTCATGTCAATGTTAAAAAGACAACCTCTTTTCCATACCCCTCGCAAGCATCTTCATTCAGAGCAGGGCTTCACCCTGATTGAACTGCTCGTTGTTCTTGTCATTATCGGCATCCTTGCGGGATATGTGGGCCCAAAGATCATGGGGCACCCGGAAGAGGCCAAGCGTACCATGGCAGCGGTGCAGATCACCAGCATAGAAACAGCCATTGAGTCATATAAGCTTGATAATGGAGCCTATCCAACCACCGAACAGGGTTTGCAGGCCCTGGTTGAGGCCCCGACGACTGGTCGGCTTGCCAAGAAATGGCGGACCGGCGGCTATCTTGCCAAGGGTAAAGTCCCTAAAGACCCTTGGGGGAACGATTTTGTCTATCTCTGCCCAGGCACTCACAGTGACTTTGATATTACATCCTATGGTGGTGATGGACAACAGGGTGGGGAAGGGGATGATGTGGATGTCAACAACTGGGCGGCTGAGTAGCCTTTTGTATGTGCCGTCCTGACATGCGATGGGGGTTGTTTAACCGGCACCATGCCAAGCCTCAAGTGTTCTTTTTCTTCTCCCGCGCATATCTTTGGGGAAATCAGCAGGGCTTTACCCTGCTGGAACTCATCATAGTTTGCTTGTTGATCACGGTCAGTCTGGCATTCAGCGTTCCTAATTTTCGACAGTCCCTGGTCGTTGACCAATTGGCGGCCAGCTCCAGAAAGGTCATCGCTCTTATCAAAGAGGTACGAACCAAGGCAAGCCAAGAGCAGCAGGCCTATCTGATTCTTGTTGATCTTGACCAGGAAAAAATATCGTTTCAGGCCGATCTGCCTGCATCCAAACAAGACAAAGATCGCATGGCTTCCCGTCCCACCATCAAACTTTCTCCCTCCGTTCGTTTCCAGGATATTCAGAGTGGAAGTACTGAAAGAAAAATATCGGGGGAGGTGACCCTCTGGGTCAATAAACACGGATATATGGATCAAACCATCTTCCATTTGAGCGATGATCAGGATCATGTCATGAGCATTGTCCTTTCTCCCTTTCTTCCCACCATCAAAGCCCATGACAGTTATATTGGCCTGGAATAAAATCATCGCGACTTTCTGGCCAGCAACAACAGCCCCAAGGAGGTCTGGGGCATGGTCTCTGCGGGAGAGTGGATTTACCCTGCTTGAGGTTATGATTGCCATTTCCCTGCTGGCCATTGCCTTAACAACCCTCTTTGGCTCGCAATCGCAAAGCGTCTCTCTGGCCTCGACAGTGAAGTTTGACACCCAGGCCCCCTTATTGGCCCAAATGAAAATGACTGAATTCGCCACCGCCACCGATCGGCTCAGTGGTGATAGTGGTGATTTTGGCGAGGAATTTCCTGGATTCCACTGGAAGTTAGAGACAGAAGATGCGAAGATGGATTCTTCAGAACTGTTGAGCAAGCTGGCTGATGATCTCCAACAACTGACCCTGACGGTTGCGTGGGGCGACAAAGATCAATATGCGTATCGGCTGCAGACCCTGGCGCTCAAAGAGCCGAAGCCGTGAGAATTGTGAAGACAGTATTCCAGCACAAACACGGGTTCACTCTCCTCGAAATTCTGATGGCCATCTCTATCTTAGCCATTGTTGTGACCCTGGCGTATGGCTCTTATCGAGCAAGTTTCCGCATCATCAACTCAACGGAATCGCAGGCCGAGATCTACAGCAAGGCCCGTGTTGCCCTGAATTGTCTCAGCCATGACCTTGGTTCTCTGTATCTCGGAACAAGCGGTTTTTTGCAGGGCAAGCCGCAAACCCTTGGTAACAGACAAGCGGACACCATGCGCTTTACCTCCACCGCTCATCTTGTTTTCAACAGAAAAGAGCAGCCCGCCGGATATGCAACCATCAATTACCGCGTAGAGGAAGATCCCGAGACCAAAGAGTTGCTCCTTTTTCGCCAAGACAAGGCCTTTCGGCCGGTAGAGGAAAGAAAGAGAGAGGATGTTGACCCTCAAAAAGGCCTCCTTCTCTGTGACGGTTTACAGGAAGTCAAATTTCTTTACCATGGCAAGAAAGGAGAGGAGCAAGACAACTGGGACAGCAAAGAAATCGAGAAGGCCGATACCAAAGAACAGCGACTTCCTGACCGCATTGAGATTCGCCTCCTTTTTATTGATCCAGCGGCAAACGACAAGCCGATCTCTTTTCAGACCGCCGTTTCGTTTCCCGGGGTCGGTCCAGTGGAGGCGAATCCTTAAATCATGCTCCTCCCTCTAAAGAACAACCGCGGCATGGCCCTATTGATAGCCCTGACAGTCATCAGCCTGATTGTTGCTCTCACCATTGGCTTTAACAAAAATATGCGCCAAAATCTTCAAGTCTCAGGCATTCAGAGAAATGAAATGACGCTCGAATCCATAGCCAAATCAGGAATCACCATCGGCATGGCTGCCCTGCAACAAGATACAAAAGACAATCATTACGATTCTCTCCATGATGTGTGGGCCAAGTTAGCCGAGGAAGATCTGTCTTCCCTGTTTGATGAGGGGGCCTTAAGCGTTACTATTACTGACAACAGCGGAAAATTTCAGATCAACAGTCTGGTGCAGACCAAAAATCAGCTCCAACCCGGAACCAGTCTTCCAAGCGCGACGGCCCAGGAGCAGGCCTCTCGGGATTTTCTGTGGCGATTGCTCCGCAACGAGCCTTTTCATCTGGAAGATGGCGAGGCAAGAAAGATCATTGATTCACTCATTGACTGGATTGATGCCGAGGATGGTGACTGGGAAGAGGAGTTCGGGGCCGAATCTTCCTACTATCTTGGCTTAAAGGAACCTTATGCCTGTAAAAACGGTACCATAGAATTTGTTGAAGAACTGCTTTTGGTGCAGGGCATAACCCCTGAACTGCTTTTTGGCACTGAAAAGCATCCGGGACTGGCAAAATTGCTGACCGCCCAGGGCCATGACGGTCTGCTCAATATCAATACCGCTGATCCCCTCCTGCTTCAGGCGCTGAGTGAAGATATGACGGCGGAGATGGCGGCGGAGATGGTGGACTTCCGGGAAGATGAAAAAAATAAGGACACATTATCCTCCATTCAATGGCCGATCACAGTCCTCCCTTCCCTTAGCGGCACAAATGGATTAAAGAATGTAACGATTAAAAGTGATTCATTTACTATTTTTGCCCGGGGGCAACTCGATGCTCTGACCAAAGAAGTGGCGGCAACCGTGGAGCGAAACAAAAACACACAAAAAATCATGTTGTTATCCTGGAAAATTGAATAAACCATGAGTAAACGAATTCTCACCATCGACATGAAAAGCGGCGTATTGACCGCCATCGTTTGTACCGTTGATGGGAAAGCCATGCAGATTGTAGCCCATGCCATGGTGCCTGTTGGTGTCCGCCCTCTGGAAGAGGCCCTGGTTGAATTGGTCCAGGACATAGCCGCCCGGCATGTCGTCACCACTGACGCAGAGAGTTCCCTCGATTCTGGTCAGTCGTCGCTTTTTTGTGATGAAAGCCATGTCGCTTTTGAGTCTGAAGTCTTCTCTTTTCGGAATCTTTCCCTGCCCTTTACCGACACGAAAACCATCAGTAAAATCCTGCCCTTAGAATTAGAAGAAAATGCGCCGGTCAAGATGGAGCGATTGCTGGTTGATGCCCTGATTACCAGTGAAGACAAAAGCAACAGTCAAATCATCGCCGCCATGATTGACCGCGAACTTCTGGACAGGCGACTCACAATCCTGTGCGACCTTGGTATTGATCCAGAACGGGTTACTATTTCAGGCATACCGACGGCCCTCAGCCTCATCCACACCCCTGAACTACCGGCGGATTTCTTGATTCTGACCATTGACCTGCAACGGGCAAGCCTCATTCTGGTGCGGGCAAGGAAGATTATCCTCATTCGGCCCCTGGTCTTTGATTCAGGGTTGGCCTCTGGCTTTCAGATTACGCAAACAGAGAATCAGGAGGCGGCCATCACGGTTGTGCGACCCGAGAATATGGAAAAAAGTTTTCAATCGCTGTGCACCACCATTCGCCAAACCCTGCAATCGCTCTTTATTGCTGACATTATCAGCCCGCTGGCCCTGTATCTCAACGGGTCTGTAGGGTCGTGGGCAGGGGTTTCCGAGCGTATTGAAGCGGGATTAGGCTCTTTGTGTCAATCGTGCGCAGTGGTTCAAACCGATCCTGCATGGTCGGTTATCGTGCCCGAAAATGAGACCTGGAATGGGGGAATCATGGCCGATGCCGTAAACCTCGGCTGGCAAGCCACAAGTAACTGGCGGGGCTTTAATTTTCGCAAAGAGGGTTTTGCCGTCAAAAAATCCTTTACCCGCAATAAAAAGCTGGCCCTTCTTCTGGGCTTGCCCTTGCTGTCCGTAGGGGTACTGACCCTCATCTATTTCTGGATTGATTATTCGCGGTTGGTCAAAAAACACAATGATCTCACGGCCCAAATCAACGCCATATTCACCAGTACCCTGCCGGAAGTTACCAGAATTGTCGATCCCGTTCAACAGTTACAGGTCAAGATCAAAGAAGTCGGCCAAAGCTCGATGAATCCTGATGGCCATCTGCCGACCAGTACCATTGTGCATCTATTGGCTGAGATATCGGCTACCATTCCTTCGACCTTAGATGTTCGTCTCGCCCGCTTTGTGGTGGATGACACTGGTTTACGCATTAAAGGCAATACAGACACCTTCAATAGTGTCGATGCCATTAAAAAGGGACTGGAACAATCATCCGCTTTTAGCAATGTAGAAATCAGCACCGCCACCCTTGATGCCAAGACTTCCAAAATCCGGTTTGAGCTTAAACTGACCATGAAAGGAGGAGTTTAAGTCATGATTGTCGCATCCCTTCAAAAGAGCATTCAAACCTTTGTGGAAAAGAGTGGCTGGCAGAAACTGGAAAAACGAGAAAGGCATATTGTCCTGGCTGGAATATGCTTTTTCTTCTGTTTAGCTCTGTTTCATTTTGCCATTTCTCCTCTCTTTCAGATGCGGAAACAGACAGAAAAAGCAATCGCTCAAGACCAGGAGAATATTGAAAAAATCGAGCAGCTTCAGATGGAGTACCTTGAGCTTCAGGATCAGGGTCAGGATATTCAATATAAAATAGATATACGAGACCCGACATTTACTCTTTTTTCCTACATTGAAGAGCGGGCAGCCAAGGTCCAGGTCAAGGGGCAGATGCACTCCATGACCCCTTCAAATTCTGAAGGAGAAGGGCCTTTGCAGGAGGCACGAGTTGACCTCAAGCTTGAACAGATAACCATGCGACAATTGGTTGACTTTCTGCAAGCGGTTGAATCACCAGATGAAGCTGTTCTCATAAAGCGGATCTCTATTCAGGAAAACAGCAAGACGGAAGGCTTACTGGATGTAGTGATGCAGGTTATAACCTTTGTCAAAAAAGCCTGAGAAAAGAATGCGAATTTTACCATTGAATTTTTTACCATTTGTTCATAAGTTCCGTCCATCGGAGGCTGGAAAGCAAGGTGCGAATCTCCTTGCTTGGCGCTGGTGGCATGGTCTTTATGGGTTGCTGGTAGTGATTCTTTTTTTATATCTTCGTTTTCCAACATCCCAATTCAAGGCCTTTTGCACCGATCGTGTTGGCCAATACTTCACCGGATACGATGTCTCCATCGAGTCCTTGCGCTATCGCTTTCCCCATACCCTCGTTATGGACACATTACACCTGCAAGCCAAGCCTGACGCCCAAGTCAAAACGATTGATATTCCCAACCTATGGATCCAGCCTGATTTCAAGATGTTGGGAAAAGGCTTCTTCCTCTCCAGCACGGCCTACGGAGGAACGCATCAGTCCCATCTGCTCGTGGATCAGAAGCAGGGTGTATTTACCCTCTCCAACATGATCATCAATGGACTGGATCTGGCTCAGCTTCCCTGGTTGTCCGCAGACACCGGAAGGGCCATCACGGGTGTATTCAGCGCTCAGGGGAATTTTACCGGAAAAACAGGTGGAGGGATAGTCCAGGGCAGTGGAGAAGGGATAGCCCAGATCCAGGATGGAACCTTTGCCCTACACTTTCCCATCCTTTCCCTGACGAATCTTGATCTTGCCAAAGTTGATTTTCTCTATAAACTGGAAAACCAGAAAGTAATACTGACAAAAGGAAAATTTAACGGCAAGGATCTGGAAGGGTCGTTTTCCGGGGAGATAAACGGGCTTAATGGGCCTTTTTCGGCAATGCCACTGGCCTTGACAGGCTCGTTGATGCCCCTGCCGGAATTCATTAAAAAACATGGGCCGACCCAACCCTTATTACTCAAATTTCAACAGAATCATATCAAAATCCCTTTACGAATAGATGGTACCATTGGAAAACCGTCCTTTCTTCTGGAATCTCGTACGAATTCATAATTGACATTGATGATACCCAGCCTTTTCAAAAAAATACTTCCCTTCCTCCTTATCACCCTGTTGATTGCCGGGGGAGTGGAGATATTTTATACAACGATATTCCCTCGGTTGATGTCCATAACGCCGACTTCTCAAGAGGATGGCGGTCAAACGCATTCGATTGCCGACTCGCCCCCCCCACCCGCCGAAGTCAATGCTGATATTGGCAGCAAGCAAAACGAATCGCAAATCATTCTCGAACGGAAACTCTTTGGCCAGGAACCAAAAAAAGAGGTCGATGCCGCACTCGCAAAAGAACCGCCCAAACAGCTGAATGTCACCGCCCTTGATGTGAGTCTTTTAGGGACCATTGACGGAGCGCCCAACAGTCGTCGGGTCATTCTCCTTGATAAAAAAAAGAAAGTGCAGAATATTTATTACCAGGGAGATGAAGTGCAGGGCGCTTTTATCAAAGAGATTCAACGCTGGAAAATCGTGCTTACCCGGAACGGGACAGATGAAATCCTGGTGCCGGAGGCGCCAAAGAAAAATGTCGCGGGGAACAATGCCCCCCCTGCATCCATGTCAATGCCGGCTGGAAATGTGCCCCCTCCCCCGAGTGATACCCCGCCAGACATAATTGTTGAACCTGAACCCATTGAACCGGAAGCGCCAGTGAGCCAACCCCCAGAGTCAGCGATACAAGCCGAAGTACCGGGAGCGCCGGCTGAGCCACCCCCCCAGCCTCCGGCGCCCTCTTTGCCACCATCCACGAATACTTCTCAGGGAGAACCATGAGCATTCATTACATTTTGAGACTCTTGAACCGTAGCCTTTTTGGCGTATTTTTTAGCATTATCATGCTCTGCCACTCTCCCTCCTTGCTGCAGGCAGCCAAAGGCACGGCAGAAACAGCCTCAACAGATACGGGCTCAGAACGATTTATCACCATTGATTTTGACAATGTGGATATCCACCTGTTTATTAAATATATCAGCGAACTCACCGGTACAAATTTTATCGTCGATAAACAGGTACAAGGGAATATAACGATTATTTCGCCCACCAAGATTTCAGAAGCTGAGGCCTATCAACTCTTTGAGTCAGTGCTGGAGGTCAATGGTTTTACCACAGTACCGGCGGGAGCCATTACCAAAATCATGCCGGCGACTCGGGCCCCTTCGCAGAATATCAATATTCTCAGCCATGGTGAGCCCTCCCGTCCGGAAGATAAAATCGTCACCCAGATCATCCCTCTGCGGCATACCACGCCAGAAGAGATGAAAAAGGTGCTTACTCCTTTGGTTTCCAAGACCTCGGTGGTCATTGCCCATACCCAGTCCGGGATGCTGATTGTTACCGAAACCCTCTCTAATATCCAAAAACTGCTGGCCATCATCGAATCCATTGATGTCCCGCTCACCAATGAGGAGATCACCGTTCTTCCCTTGGTCCACGCCTCCGCGACCGTAGCCGCCACCGCCATCAATGGTATTTTTCAGCAGGGCGCGGGCCCCAGAGATAGCAAGAACAATGCCATCTTGAAGGTCGTGCCTTACGAACCCATCAACAGCCTTATTCTGGTGGCCTCGCTTACCAATGTTGCTCGAATTAAAGAGCTGGTGACCATGCTCGATACGGAAATGAAGCAAAATGAGGGCAATATCCAGGTGGTCTATTTACAACACGCAACGGCCAAGGAGCTGGCCACGGTATTGACGGCCCTGCCAGGACAGCAGAGCAGCGATCCCGCCAAAAAGAGTGAACTGCCGACCATTTCCAAAGATGTCAAGATTATGCCTGACATTGAAACCAATTCCCTGATCATTACGGCCTCGCGCTCGGAATTCAAGGTCTTGGAGAATGTTATTAAAAAATTGGATATTCCCCGCCGGATGGTCTATCTGGAGGCCTTGATCATGGAGGTGGATGCAGATGCCACCTTTAATGTGGGGGTCAGATGGATGGGAGGCGGCACTTTTGATGATGGCACCGGCAAAGTGTTTACCGGGTTTGGTGGCAGCGCCGGTTACAAGCTCCTTGACACCATCGGCTATACCCCTGAAGTGCCCGCAACAGGCACGACTCCGGCCCAACCCGCCAATGCCGTGGCTGGTCAGGGGTTTACTCTGGGGGTGTTGAAGCAGGGGATTCAGATCGGCGGCATCACCTTTCCCGACATCGCGGCGGTGCTCAAGGCCTATAAAACCGACAGCAGTGTCAATGTTATAGCCACCCCGCAGATTCTGACTACTGATAACAAAAAGGCGGAAATCAGCATCGGCGAGAACACGCCTTACCTCACCAGAAGCCAGGAATCCATTGGTTCCACCACATCGAACCCCGATAACGGCTCCATTGGCTACCAAAATTATGAATACAAGGACATAGCCACCAAACTGACCATCACCCCGCAAATCAATCAGGCCGACATTCTGCGTTTGGAAATCGCCACCGAGGTCAGCAAACTCAAGGCCGGTTCCGAGGCGGATAAACCGACGACCTTCAAACGCACTGCCACCACGACCGTCCTGGTCAAAGATAACAATACCATCGTCATTGGCGGTATCATGGGCCAGGACGATACTGAGGGTGAGTATAAAATCCCGCTCCTCGGTGACATCCCCATACTCGGCTGGCTGTTCAAAGAAAAAAGTACCAACCGCAAAAAAACCAATATGTTTATCTTTATCACCCCACGCATTATCAAGAATCCAGGAGATATGACCGGGGTCACCAACCTCAAGGCGGATACCCTCGAAAAGGTGTTGCCGGAAACCAAACAGTTGTTGGCCAATCCCATGGACAGTAATAAGGTGATGCTCCTGATTGATCAGGGCTTTGAACAGATGCAAAAGGGGAAACTGGCCGAGGCCAAGGCGATATTGACCAAGGCCCTGGAGCTTGCCCCACAGAACCCTTACGCCCAGTTCAATCTGGCGACCATTTATGAGCAGGAAGGGGATCTCCAACTTGCAATCAGGTATTATCAGTTGGTACTTGATAATGCCAGCGCCCAAACCGCGACTCATATATCTAATCCTCAGGAAGTGGATGCGAACATCATAGAAAGCTGTCAAGAGAATATCAACCGCTTGCAGCAGAAACAGGCTTCTGCCACCGAAGCCACCGAAGCCGCCGGCCAGAATCAGTGATTCACAGTCGCATTCAAAGCAAGACCGTGGAACCGCGCAATGCGGTTGACGAAGGGAATGGTTGAATGTGACTGAGAATAAGGAATGTAACCTGTGATCCTTTATTGAGAGCTGAAATATACAACCGTGAATCCCTTAGCAACCCTTTTAATCGAACACTTTAATCTGCCTCCCGATGCCTGGGCTCAGGCCATAGCCATCAAGGAAGAAAAAGGCGGCCAGCCCCTCCGTATCCTGATGAAACAGCACAATCTGGACGAGATTGATCTCCTGGAAACCTTGGGACAGCTCGTGCAGATGGAGGTTGTTCGTACCCTTTCCCCTGAAATTCAGACTGATTTTACCGCCAGTATCGCCATTGCTTTTCTCAAGAAAAACAGCATGGTACCTGTGGCCAGTCAGGATGATGTCTATATTGCCATCAATGACCCCTTTAACTTTCAGGCCCTGGATGATCTCCGCACTCTTTTGGGTTGGAGCGGAGTTCGTCCCGTTCTCTGTCCACTAGCAGCGATCACCACAGCTATCAACTTTGCTTATGACATGACCCAGGATTCAGCGGAAGAGGTCATGCAGGACATCGACAGCGAAGACCCGGAGGCCCTTTTTTCTGAGATTGAAGAGACTGGTGATCTCCTCGATGATACCAGTGACGCTCCAGTCATCCGTCTGGTGAATTTGATGTTCTCCCAGGCGGTACGCGACAATGCCTCGGATATCCATATCGAGCCCTACCAGAACAGCCTGAAAATTCGTCAACGCCTTGACGGCATCCTCTACGACATGCTCAGCCCCCCCAAGCATGTGCAGTCGGCCCTGATTTCGCGCATCAAAATCATGGCCAATCTCAATATTGCCGAAAAACGGCTGCCTCAGGACGGGCGAATTGAGCTCAAAGTAGGCAATAAGGATGTGGACATCCGCGTTTCCACCCTGCCCACCTCCTTTGGGGAACGGGTGGTGCTGCGACTGCTCGATAAATCCTCGGTGCTCATAACCCTTACTGAACTGGGGATGCCGGATGATCGTTTTATCCCCTTTACCGAACAGATCAAGGCTGCCAACGGTATTGTGCTGGTCACCGGCCCTACTGGCAGCGGCAAGACGACCACCCTGTATGCAGCTCTGACTTCAATCAACAACACGGACATCAATATCATCACCGTTGAAGATCCGGTGGAATATCGAATCAGCGGTATTGGTCAGGTGCAGGTCAACCCAAAGATCAATCTTACCTTTGCCTCAGGTCTGCGCTCCATTGTCCGCCAGGATCCTGATGTTATTCTGATAGGTGAAATCCGTGATACCGAAACGGCGGAAATTGCCATCCAATCAGCCCTTACCGGTCATCTGGTCTTTTCCACCCTGCACACCAACGATGCCGCCAGTGCCATCACTCGACTCATTGATATGGGTATTGAGCCTTTTCTCCTTTCTTCCTCCATCAACGCCATTCTCGCCCAACGACTGGTGCGGATTATCTGCCCCCACTGCAAAGAGGCGTATACACCTGATCCTGAGGCACTGCTCAAACTTGGGATCACCAGCGATGAGGCTTCACCGCGACAGGCATACCGAGGTAACGGTTGCGCGAAATGCCATCACACTGGCTATAAGGGACGATGCGGGATTTTTGAGCTGCTGCTCATGAACAGAGAGATGAAACACCTGATCTTAACAACAGCCAACTCCAATGACATCAAGGAACTGGCCATTAAAAACGGAATGATTACCTTGCGTCAGGACGGGGCGACAAAGGTCTTTCAGGGGATAACAACTATTGAAGAGGTGTACCGGGTATCGAAAGAGTAGAAAGGGCTTCTCTCATGCTTGCATGGTTTCACGGGACACCGACGAGTAACTCAATTTCTATTTCAAGTATTCACTTATTGCATAGACCACATGCCATCCTTCCTTGTTGGCAACGATCTGTCGCCAATTATTCTTTCTGTAAAATTGCATATTTGATTTAGAAACGGAATAGCAACTGCCGCCAGTGCTGATTGTGGCTGGCGACAGTCGTTCATTGAGAAGCTCTTGCAGGCAAGCGAGCAAGAGCTTCGTTCTTATACCAACGATTAAAGAATACCCATTTTTTTCAATATAAACAGGGCTAAGGCCAAGGCGCCAAGAAGAGCAATGGCGGTCAAGGCGCCGCGTACCTTCTGACCGCTGGCTTGTGTGGTCTGAGTCTTTTCTTCGGCGGTGGCGAGGCGGAGCTGGCAAACACCGCACATGGGTTTGGCATCCACTTCCTGCAAATACTTAGGATGGAAGGAGCCTCCACAGCCGGCACACACCTGGGAGGGAAGCTCTTTTGTCGTAAGATCACTGACAGAATCTTTCTTTTTCGGCTCGCTTTTTGGGAGTGCCTCGTGGGCAACGGCCTGAACCGATGGGACAACGGACACAGGTTCGGGGATAATGATGGGCTCTGCTTCCGCTTTGGTTTCTTTTTCTGGCTCGTGCTCCAAGGCTTCTTCTACGACCGGCTCGGCTTCGGAAAGCACTTCAGGCTCAACCATAACCTCTGGCACTCCTTCCGGCTCTTCTTCAATGGCTGACTCCTTGGCAACTTCCACTATCGGCTCGACCTCAGAAAGTACTTCAGGTTCAATCACAACCTCTGGCACACCTTCCGGTTCTTCTTCAATTGCTGGCTCTTCTGCAACCTCCACTACCGATTCTTCTTCGACGAGAATGGCAACTGGTGCAACAACAGGTTCAGGCTCAACCTTAAACTCATCGGTGATGACCGGTACTGACTCTTCCACCGCTTCCATTGCTGGTTCTGCCTGCATTGCAAGTCCAGATGGAACTTCCTGAGCTATAATGGGTGCGGCCATGGCCTCTGTTTCAGCCATCGGGGCAGGGATCTGGGCAAGGGTGGTTCCGGCGGCGATGAGCTCCCGTGTCAATAAAAAGACTTTTTCACATTGCGGACATCTAAGCTTTGTTCCTGCCGGAGAGCCGTGGGCTGTGCCGATCACGAGGCAATGGGGACAGACAATCTTCTGCTCCATAATTATAAAAACCTTCTCGCACTGCGGACACCGCACCTTTTTCCCTGGCATGGAATCGTGGGCAAAGCCCGTTACGCCGCAATGGGGGCAAGTTATCTTCATGTATTCCTCCGGCTCAAATTGTATGCACTTTATTGGTTACCACTTCATGATCGTACCATAAAAAAGAGAATATTTAACTTGTAGTATAAAAAACGGTGCAAATCAAATAGGATTTTCCTCTCTGAGGGATAATTTTAAAAAAAATCAAGGGGCCGCATTCGTATAATTGTATTGTTGTCTCTTTCTGCGAGCAATAATAAAATAATATGAAATCAAAAAAGGTGCTACAATATGCTGAAGCAATTTACTCTTTTCATGGAAGTAGAGATGCTCACCTTGGCCTTAAACTCAGGGCTGCGCTATTTCCTCTTCTTCGTTTTGCTCATCGCGTCTCGTTCCTTATGATTGCACGCAGCTTAAACTTCTGTCCTGAATTTGGGGTACACTATACCGTGGATGAAGTTGAAAGAAACATCAATCAACCCAGAGCTAAAACCAAGGAGGCAGAGCCACTGGCGAAGCCTGCAGAAAATAACCCGTAATTGCACCTGAACGCATCACCATTTATCATAACCTAACCAAAACTGATCGTCTTTTTAACATTTTGATTGACAGCACCATATTAAGTCAGAATAATACATTTTTATATTCCATGAGGCTTGATATGTTTCCCGTGTATTAGGTGACAATTATCTTGGCCGGTAGATGACAATTACCTTGGCCGGTTCGTTATGGTAAAATCTGGCATTACAATCACTTTTAACAGAGGAGGATTTCGATGTCAGGGAAAGCCATTAAATCAGAACAGGTCGTGGTATATATGCAGACACGAGAAGCAGGAAAGAGGCAGGTAACAGCGGCGGCAAAG
>DYDK01000215.1 GCA_020717935.1 Desulfocapsa sp. | reverse complement strand
CAACGGAAATTTAGTCATATGTACAAGCCGACTCTTTAAGTTAATGACATTGTAGTGCTACCAGCAAAAAAAAACTATTGATACCGTTTTTATTCTCTTTTTACCAGAAAATCATGAAAAACCAGGGAATGAGTCTCCAGCGGGCAACAAAAAAAACGACACGATCAATCCTTCTTGACTTTGCATTCGTATGGGTGAATATATAAACGAATGATTCCTTAATGTTTATATTAAAAAATCTGTAAGCACAACACCTCATTAAAGGAGAGTTCTATGCAAGACATTAACATGATTAGGAATGTTGCCATTGTCGGCCATGGACATTGTGGCAAAACTTCACTGGCTGAGGCCATGCTCTACACCGCCGGCAAGACGAAACGACTGGGAAAAGTTGATGAGGGCAATTCTGCCATGGATTTTGATGAAGAAGAGATCCGGCGCAAACTCTCCATCAGTAACTCGTTTCATCATTATACCTGGAAAAAACATGACGCATTTCTGATTGATACTCCGGGCGATGATAATTTCCTCAATGAAACTTATCAGGCCGTGCAGATTGCCGATAGCGCTGTCTTTGTTGTTGATGCTGTCCTGGGGGTGAAGGGGCAGACCATCAAATTTGCCAATTTTATAACTGAAAAAAAACTCCCCTGCCTTCTTTTTATCAACAAGATGGAACGGGAACGGGCAGATTTCACTAAAACCATTGATGAGATCAAGATCCAGCTTCCCCTCAGTCCTGTCATCCTCCAACTCCCCATCGGGGCGGAAGCCGAATTCAAAGGTTTTGTCGATATCGTCTCCCAGACCGCCTGGCTGTATAGCGCCGACTCCAGCGCTACACAAATTGATATTCCTGAGGATTTGCTTGAGCAAGTAGCCATGTACCGAGAAAAACTCATGGAGACCGTGGCTGAGGCCGACGATGAACTCATTGGCCGCTTTCTCGAAAATGGTGAACTCACTGCTGATGAAATCAGCTTTGGCCTGAGAGAAGGGGTGGCCAGCGGTCTCTTCGCTCCGGTCTGTCTGGGTTCTGCCCTGCTCAACAAGGGGATTTCGCTTCTGCTCGATGCCATCAACGCCATTTTGCCCTCCCCTGCCGAAGGCCCTGTTCTGGTGGGCACCCATCCCCAAACCGGAGAACTGGAAGAACGAAAGCCCTTTGGCAATGAACATTTCTCGGCAGTGGTCTGTAAAACAATGGCTGACCCGTATGCCGGTCGCCTGACCATTTTTCGCGTCTATTCAGGGATGTTGACTGGCGACTCGTTTTATAATGCCAGTAAACAGGTCAGTGAGCGATTCGGCCAACTCTATCTCCTTGAAGGCAAAGAACAACGGGCGGTCAGCGAAGTTGGCCCGGGGATGATTGTGGCGGTTGCCAAACTTAAAGAAACCACCACCGGCGATACTCTTTGTGAAGCCAGCCATCCCATAGTATATGCAGCTCCCCGGATATTTACACCCGTCATCTCCTTTGCTGTCCACGCCAAACAGGGTGAAGAGGAAAAATTATTTTCCGCTCTCACCCGCCTCCTTGACGAAGACCTGACTCTTCGCCTGACCCGTGACCAGCAAACCTGCGAAGTGCTGCTTTCCGGTATGGGCAAGGTCCATCTGGAGGTGGTTGGGGCCCGCATCAAGAAAAAGTTCGGAGTGGCGATGGATCTTTCGCTGCCAAAAATCGCCTATAAAGAGACGATCAAGGGAGGGGCCAGGGTTCAGGGCAAGCATAAAAAACAGAGCGGTGGTCATGGTCAGTATGGTGATTGTACCATTGAAATCATGCCCTTAACCCACGGCGACGGGTTTGTTTTTGAAGACAAGATTGTGGGGGGCGTTATCCCGCAGCAGTATCGACCAGCCGTGGAAAAAGGTATTCAGGAGGCCATGGAAAAAGGGGTACTGGCCGGCTATCCGGTGGTGGATATGAAAGTCGCTCTGGTTGACGGCTCCTATCACACCGTTGATTCTTCGGAGATGGCCTTCAAAATGGCAGGTTCGCTGGCCTTCAAAAAAGGGGCCCAGGAGGCAGGTCTGGTACTGCTTGAACCTTACACGAAAATGACCATTCGGGTTGGCAAAGAGTTCGTCGGTGATATTATGGGAGATATGAACTCCAGACGAGGCAAGGTTATGGGGATGGATGCCGATGCCACCCATGAGATTATCATTGCCCAGGTGCCGATGGCCGAAGTTCAATGCTATGCCACGGATCTCACCGCCATGACCGGCGGTTTAGGATCATTTACCGTCGCTTTTTCTCACTATGAAGAGGTGCCAGCCCATATTGCCGGCAAAATCATCGCTGATAATGCCAAATGAGCCCCCTCAACACCAGCGAAAACCGTTTCAGTTATGCCGTACTTACCATGAGCGATAAGGGTTCCCGAGGTGAACGGGTGGATGAAAGCGGGGCGATGCTTCAGGAGCTGTTGACACGCAAGGGGTATCATCTGCGGGCGTACAGGATGGTACCCGACCAGATTGGGGCGATTACTCATACCCTGATTCAGTGGGTGGATGAAGAACAGATTGATCTTATTCTCACCACCGGCGGAACCGGAGTCTCGCCCACCGATGTGACCCCCGAGGCCATGCGCCTGATTCTCGACAAGGAAATACCTGGAATGGGCGAGGCCATGCGGGCCGCCAGCCTTCTCAAAACCCCCCATGCCATTCTTTCCCGGGCCATGGCCGGAATCAGGAAGAAAAGCCTGATTATCAACCTGCCCGGCAGCACCCGGGCCGCCAGAGAAAATATCGAATTCCTCCTTCCTGCCCTCCCCCACGCCCTGGACAAAATCCAGGGCGGAACCAGCGATTGTGCCAATTTAAGAAGTTAGGGACTCGGAAATTACCAATATACCATCTTGCTTCCCATCTTTGGGCTATCTTTGACTGTGCCTCAATCACAAAATCCTCGACATAACACAATTATGCCTGCGGTTTTGTTCAATCGGCACAGCCAAATCTAACCCAAATCTGGTCGCAATTCAGGTACATT
>DYDK01000009.1 GCA_020717935.1 Desulfocapsa sp. | reverse complement strand
CCCCAGGAACTACCATGGATAGGCGGAGCAAAATTGAATATGCAGTTCAACTGATATGAAAACATTAAATGTTAGCGGCTGTGTCGGTTATACGCGATGCGAAAATCGCTGTTTAACGATTTTTCCCTTGTTCCCCAGCGCCGCAGGAGAACAAGGGAAATCAATAAGGGACTCGGAAAATACTGATATACCATCTTGCATCCCTGCTTCGGGCTATCTTTGGCTATGTCTCAATCACAAAATCCTCGACATAACACAATTATGCCTGCGGTTTTGTTCAATCGACATAGCCAAATATAACCCAAATCAGGGCGCAATTCAGGTACATCAGTATTTTCCGAGTCCCTAATAAAAATCATTGTGGATTTATTATGAAAAACTCTGTCTTATCATTTTGTTATCGTTTATTTTTCCTTTTTTCTCTTCTCTTTCTTGCCGGCTGCGGCGGTAAAAGTGATCTGGCACAAGATCAAGGCCCCTTTTTTTTCCCCCCGCCTCCCAATGAGCCACGAATTCAGTTTCTCAAAGGGATAGGCAGCTCTGAAGATGTGAAGGAGCGAGAGCTTTCCACGGCCTTGATAACTGTTGTTGGCGAGGGTGGAAGTAAGAATAAAATTGATGTAATCGCCAAGCCCTATGGAGTCGCGACCCACAAAGGAAAGATTTTCGTCAGTGATGCCGGCACGGGGCAAGTGTATATTTTTGATCTGGTCAACAAGACCTTTGAAAGACTCAAAGGCAATGTGAGCATTGGCAAACTCAAAAAACCCGTTAATCTCACTCTTGATGATGAAGGAAAGCTCTTCGTCGCCGACACCGGCCGCAAAGAAATTATGATGTATGACCAGGCCGGAAACTATCTCCGCTCCTTTGGCTCGAAAATGGAGTGGACGCCCGCAGATCTTGCAATTTATGGCAAGTCACTCTTCGTAGTTGATCACCAGAACCATGAGATCAAGGTGTTTGATCTCGAAGATGGCAAACTCCAGGGAAGCTTCGGGAAAGAGGGCGCAGAAAATAAGGAGGACAATCTCGCCAAACCAATGGGCATGGCTTTCAATCAAAAAGGTCAACTTATCGTGAGTAATATGATCACTGCCCGAATCGTGACCATGGATCGTGATGGTCATGTGTTAAGCGCCTTTGGAAAAATGGGGGACGGCTTTGGACAGTTTGCCCGCCCCAAAGGAGTCGCCACGGATGAGCTGAATCGTATCTATGTCGTTGACGCCAGCCTGCAAAATGTGCAGCTTTTTACCGATAAAGGCCGACTGCTGGTATTTTTCGGGGAGCGCGGCCAGGCGAGAGGCTTCATGGACTTACCTGCGGCCATAGCTGTCACCACCGACAACCTTGAGTATTACCAGACCCTGGCCGCTCCTGGCTTTATTCTGGAACGGGTCATTATTGTGACCAATCAGTATAACAAGGACAAGGTAGCCATTTATGGCCTGGGAGAGATGAAGAAATAAATACAGGGCGTAACTCTTCTTTGTCACATTAAAAACAACCTCCCTTGCCCCATTTGTCAGGGCGGCAAGGGGGGGTCGATTGTTCTCATGAGGGAACTCCAACAGTCGTAGTCGTAGCCTGGATAAAGCGTCAGCGGAATCCAGGGTTGGTGTTGCCACGGGCAGGGGATTTCCTGGATTCCGCTTTGCTCCATCCAGGCTACGGTTCTACGGTTCTTTACTCAATATCATTACCCCCGAGAGTCTGTCATAAAAAACAAGAAAAATTTTATTCATCCTTGCCAACCCTTGACAATAAAGAATCGTAGCCTGGATGGAGCGAAGCGGAATCCAGGGAAATCCGGTCGTCATGGCAACACCGGTCGTTTGGGGACATGATCCCGAATTAAAAAGCCAATTCGGGATCATGTCCCCAAACGACCTACTGGCCACTAACCACTTGGGTTGCGGGCGTTATCCCGCATTAGGTACAGTCTGAGTATGAATAAATACTTCTTTGTTTTTCTCCTTTGCCTTCTTGTATCAGGCTGTGATCAGGTCACCAGGCATCAGGTTCTCACCACGATTTTTGAAGGGGTGCCCAGCCTTCCTCCACCCGAGGAACTCTGTTCCGACTATCATGAACAGGAAATGAAAAAATATCTGGATGAAAAGGCGGGCAGGGAGCTGGCGGCCAAAAAAGACACAACATTGGCCGCCATCTCCCACCATAAGCCTTATGTGGAAAAGAAATGTAAGGACTGTCACGATTTTGAATCCAAAGTTGGTTTGGTTCGTCCCAAACTGGAGCTTTGCGTCATGTGCCATACCAATTTTATCAAGGGAAGTTTTGTGCATGGCCCGGTTGAAGTGGGAGACTGCTCCGCCTGTCATCTGCCCCACTCCTCTGAATATTCTTCCTTGCTGGAAATGGATAAAAATCGTCTCTGCGATAAATGTCATACGGAAAAACGCCTGGCCGCCAATATGCACAAACAGGTCATGGCAAAAGGCATGAATTGCGTTGACTGTCATGATCCTCACTTCGGGGATGCCATGTATTTCCTGAAATAGGGCAGACCGCAGGATGAAATTCCGATTCGCATTGAGACAGCGAAGACACATCGATTTATGGGGACATGACCGGAATCGGCAGTTTGATTCCGGATCGTGTCCCCATAAATCGGGGAATCGGCAGTTTGATTCCGGATCGTGTCCCCATAAAGCGGGGAATCGGCAGTTTGATTCCGGGGCATGTCCCCATAAAGCGGGGAATCGGCAGTTTGATTCCGGGTCATATCCCCATAAATCGGGGAGCAGACGGCAACGGTGTCGGCAGGAATATGTATCGGCGCTTGCGCTTCACTCTTTGTCACGACTCCTGCTTGCAAGCGTTTTTTTCTTCACTGTCACCCTTGTGAGTTCTGCTATCAGTGAAGCTCGCCAGCCGGATTCAAGCAAGCCCCCCCCCTTCCTCTCCTATATCCTGGTCAAGGATATCCGGCAATGGGTAGATATTGACTATCGCTATGATTACTCGGCGATTGACAGCAGAAGAGATTACGGGACAGTGGCCTCTCATGATCTGCTGCTGGAACACTCCTATCATTTTGGCACCCAGTATGCCGTCATGCGATCCAAATTGTTGATGGGCAGTTTGTTTGTAGATATTGGAGGCGCTGGAGAATGGGAAAAAGACGCGTCTCTGGGTTCCGATACCGGATTGACTCCCACCCTCGAATATCACCTGGATGGCACTTTTTTCAAGGACGAAAAGTATCCCGTTCAGTTTACCAGTTACTATACCAAAGACATGGTGAACCGCGTCTTTTCCAGCAATTACGACCAGGATCAACGGGGTGAATCTCTGAGCTTGCAGTATGAGTATCCCTCTCTGATGACTCATCTGCAAATAACAAACGGTGAAGGAAAAACCAGCGGCCTCACCAATGACCGGACCAACAGCTTCCAACAGATCTTGCTCAACGGTGCACATCGGTATCAGGAATGGTGCAGCACTTCGTTCACCCTGATGAAAGGCTTACACGATACCAACTCCGAATCCGGGGATCAACAGGATGGTGATTCTCACTCCTTGACGCTCCTGAATCATTTGGATTTCACCAAAACAAAACAAGATCTCACGCGCTACCTTGAATCCGAGTATTCATACTCAAATGCAAATTCAGAATACGGAGAATCGGGTAAAAGAATAATGGACGAGGAGACTCATGCCTTCTGGGAAGAACGGCTTCACTGGGATTTGGGACAAGCTCTGGATTCCGGCCTGACCTACAGAAATAGTTTTTACGATTCATTCCGCAATGAAATAAACACGCAGTCAGGCTATGGCTGGCTGCGCCATAGGCTCTTTGATAACTTCAACACCAATCTCAGTGTGAACCACAATGAAACCCAGCAGTCATTCGGCGATAATAAACAGATAGCAGGAGATTTGAATTTCAATTATCATAGAAATCTGCCACGGGAGAGCAAGCTGAATGTGCATCTGAATAATTCCTACGGAATCACGGAACAGCTTATGCTAAGCGGCTTGGCGCAGATTATTGATGCCTCATTTCTGTATGACGCAACACGCTTTAACTACCTCAATGACTTTGATATTGATCTCGACACCATTGTGATCAGAAATAAGGAAAGAACCATAGTCTATGATGAAGGGATAGATTATATCGTCGAAAGCGTTGGCCGCCAGACCCGAATCGAGGTTCCTCAGGGGAGCGCCATTAGTGATGGCGATCAGCTCTCCATTGATTACGAATATCTGACCAATCCGGACATAACATTCGCCAACCAGTCCACTTCCATCGGCTCAAATCTGGCGCTCTTTGACAACAAATATCGTGTGACTGGCAGAGTGAGCAAGGGTGGCCAGGAGCTGCTGGAAGGAAGCGACCAGAATGTGAACCTTTCAGATTATACCGAATATTTTGGTAGCATTGCAACGACCTTCAGCAAGTACTATACCTTCAGTGTTCTGTATCGAGACTATAACAGTAACAACGAAATCTATCATACCTGGGGGCCATCCCTCGAATATCGTCGAAACTTTAATCTTTATCGTTTCGCTGCCGGCATAGACATAGAACAGACCGAATATGAGGAAATCACTTATCGCGACAGAACTTCCGAAGCTGGCTCCGAAAATTCCCTCTCTGGACATGTGAATCTAACAAAGAGCCTGACATTCATTCCTGGGGCCTCCTGGGAAAACAGGGCGAACTTCCTGATTTTAAGTGGCAGAGGGGCAGACAGCACTGAGGTTGACTTTAACACAGCCATACAGGTCGCCATTGGCAAGAGCAGAATTCGTCTGGAAGGAGATCTCTCCTGGGAAGATGATAATGGAATGCAATCCAAGGATGCATTTGTTGCATTGAAGTTCAGGCGGTGGTTTTAGGCGCCACTCCTCTCAAGGCGCTTAGGAGGCTATTCAAAATAACCTGAACACCTTGCATCTCGTCTTCGGGTCGTATTTGGCCGATTCTCAATCACAAAATCCTCGACATAACACAATTATGCCTGCGGTTTTGTTCAATCGTCCCGACCAAATCCAACCCAAATCCGAGCGCAATTTTGTCCAGTTTATTTTGAGTAGCCTCCTTAGTTCTACATTGTCACATTGTTCCACCGTCATAAGCGGTGCCCCTTTACCCTCCCCCCCTGATAAGCTGATCTTGATCCACACTTGACACAGGGGGTATGGTAAGCATCCTGTTTCATAGGAACTTTTATGAACCGTAGAATGTCGAATGTCGAATATCGAATGTCGAAGTGAAAACTTCATCATTCTGCGGTTCCTTGTTCGATATTCGATATTTAATGATTTTAGATACTTAACAGGAAGCCGAAACCGCATTAAGAAATACCCCCTGTGTCAAGTGTGGATCAAGATCAGCCTGATAAGGGGGATTAAGGGGGGGGGAGGGTAATTTGACAATGTAGAATTATGCCTGACTGATATTGGCTCCCTTATTGCAATACAAAATCCGCATCGTCCGCGGTGAGCGTTTGTCCTAAAATCTGGTCTGATACAGCCGGCAAAATGACCGTCGCTCGTTTTCCCGAATACTTCTCCAGAGGACCAACCAGCCCCTGTCTGAGACAATGGCCAATACCTGCCATAATCAACAGGGTTTTCTGCGGATAGCGCTCCTGATAGCGATAAGCGTTCAAAGCCATGGTCGTATCCCGCAGGGTTTGCGTCTCGCAGAAATTTTGAAAGCGCTGATCATCGCCCCCGTGAGCCGTGAGCATCTGTCGCAAAAGGCGCATTTGCACTGAATCCTGTTCGCACGACAGGGAATCGGGAAGCCCTTCCATCTCAACAGGTGTCAAGGATGAAAACCCCTGACTGGCAACCTTATGGGCAAGCGCTTGGGGAAGATTGAGGCCAATAAGCGGGATGCGCTTCTCTTTTGCGTATAAAAAAACAGGCGCATACATCTCTAGGGGCACCTTCCAGTTCTGAGCATAGAGTTGCGTAAACCCTGGCCAGTCCAGGTCGCCTTGATTCCAGCGATTAAGCGCCGCCTGTTGGGTAAAATCAAACATCTCCAGGCCAAGGGCAAGATCAACACCGGAATCATGGAGATTTTGGATGATTTCCAGTTGATCCTCATGATGCCGCGTTTCAGTATGAACCTCGCCAACGCAAATAAACGGCGCAGTGCGTAACTCTGCGCCAACGATCTTTATCTCAACTGCCTGCTGATCTTTACACCGCAGGAGATGCGTCGAAGAGCAACCGGCAAGGAGAAAAAAGATGGCGACAGGACAAAAAAAAGAGTTAAATTTCAAATGGGTCATCATGAACATATCCTGTAATTGAGGGTTCGTACTTTTGATATAAGTGGAACAACACAAACATCTATAACTTATTTAATTAGCTAATCCATGTAAAGTCATAATGTTAAGCTATATAGCTTGGGCGTAAAAGTTATAGAGATTTATGCAGCTACACTTACCACAAGCTGTAAAAATAAACAGGGTACAACTGGGTCTGCTGCAAAATGTTTCTTTCTCCATTGGTATCCAGCTTGATTTTTTTGCGGAAATGTTCGCAAAAATGGGGTCGGACACCGTTGTTTTTTTCTCTCATTCAACCAAAAAAGGAAGATATCTCCATGCCAGTACACACACATCGAAACATGATCATTCTTCAAACTGTAATCTCTTTTTCCACCATTTTCGGCAGCTCTCCTCTCATTGCGAATGAGACGCCAGAGAAGAATAACACTCCCGTTGCCGTAGCACCACAAACCCAGGAAAAAATTTCCGGCAAGGTCATTGAAACCATGGATGTAAATTATTACACCTATGTCCTGCTTGAAAAAGATACCACGAAGACATGGGTGGCAGTGCCGAAAATGAGTGTTGCCGTAGGCGATACCCTTGAGATGTGGAAAGGTATTGAGATGAAGGATTTCCATAGCACCAAGCTCAATCGAAAATTTGAAACCATCTTTTTTTCCTCTGGCCTCGTCACTGACTCCGCAGCTGCCGACGACAAAATCATGTCCATAGTTCATAGGGATAAACCTGCTGATCAGATGGTCGCTGACAAAAAGGAAACATCAACGGCTACAGAAACGAAGGCTCCGCCGCAAACGCCTGAGAAAATACCGGCTCAGCAGCAAGTGGAAACGCCAACTCAGCAGGAGCACACCCTCGATAAAAATCGTCACCAGGATGAAGAAATGATCAAGAATGCCCACGGGGGTCAGGGCCTGGCTGAGCTGAAATCAGGAAAAGCCCCAACTTTAGACACTCTGCCCCAACCCATCGAAAAAGCTGCCGGCGCCAATGCGTACACAATCGGCGAAATCCATGAAAAACAAAAGGATCTGACTGGCAAGGAGGTGGTTGTCCGCGGCAGGGTTGTCAAAATCGCCGCCGGTATTTTGAAGATGAACTGGATCCATCTCCAGGATGGCTCAGGAGATGTGTCATCAGGAACCCATGATCTCGTCATAACGGCAAATGAATTACCAGAAGCTAACGATATTGTTACAATGAGCGGCACAGTCCACCTCAACAAGGACTTTGGCGCAGGATACAAATACAACCTTATTTTGATGGATGGGAAAAAGTTATAACCTAACGCGAGCTAACGCCCGCAACCCAAGTGGTCAGTGGCCAGCGGTAGGCATTAAGTTAATGACATTGAGTTCAATACGCTTACAAGTGGGTAAAAAATACCCACTTGTAAGCGTATTGAGGATAAATGAGTAAAAAATTTACAGCTCTGGCACAAGCTCACAGCACTAGATCATTACAAATATGCTGTATTTTTAATGAGTTAAAATTAAAACAGTCTTTTGGCACGATTGTTGTAATATGGAAAGCAAATGATACCTTTCATTTTACCCTCCTCCTAAAATGAAAAGCTTCATTTTTACCCCTCCTCTTTTGGTGCCTGCTCATATATGGGCAGGCACCATTTTTTTGCCTTATTCCATTTCTAAACTCCAAGAACGACCATAATCATCACTATAATCATCACTATAATCGTCACTATAATCGTCACTATAATCGTCACTATAATCGTCACTATAGGACACAAAATCGTGCTCTCATCACCTCCATCTTTCTTCTCTTTGCCTTTCCTGCTGCTCGCCCCCCTGCCGCTTTTTCTCTTGCTTCTGGCAACCCCAGCCGCAGCCGCAGCCGCAGCCGCAGCCCCAGCCGACATCCCCTTGTACGAGCTTGCCATTTCCTTTCAACCTGAAAAACAGGCCATGAGCGGCACCGCCCATATCTCGCTGCCAGCGGGGCAGGATGAACTTGTACTGTCATTCGACGAGCTTCTCATTTCCGCTATCATGGTCAATACCCTCGGGCAGGAAGCCGCGCCCGTACGAATCCCCAAGGATAATCATCTTCATATTCCCGCCACCAAAGAAGCCCTGGAACTCTTTATCTCCTATAGTAAACAGATTCCGGCCCGCTCCCCGGATAACATCATCAGCGATCAGGGAATCACTCTCACCAGCTCCTGGCACCCTGTACCCAACAGAAAGATGCTCTTCAAACTCACAGCCACCGTTCCCAAAGGGTTCCAGGCCATCAGTGAATCAGACATCCTGCCCTCCGCGCCCCGCGAGAATCTGGCATCATTTTCATTTTCACAACCAGTTCAGGCCATCCATTTTATTGCCGGCCCCTACCATATCCAGACTCTCCCCATCAGGGAAGGACTCCTGCTTTCCACCTGGTTTTTCAAGGAGGACGCCGCACTCAGCCAGGAGTATCTGGAAGCGGCCGCCCGCTATATCAAACGATACGAACAGGAGATCGGCCCCTTTCCCTACACTCATTTCGTGATTGTTGCCAACCGCCTGCCAAGTGGATTCGGGATGCCCTCGTTTACCCTTCTGGGCCAGCAGGTGCTTCGGCTGCCTTTCATCAAAGACACTTCGCTGGGCCACGAGATCCTGCACTCCTGGTTTGGCAACAGCATTGATATTCATCCAGATTCGGGAAACTGGTGTGAAGGTCTCACCAGCTATCTTGCCGATTTCGCCTATGACGAAGATAAAGGTCAGGGTCCGGCCCACCGCAAAGAGGCCATTATTAACTATATGAGCCTCGTCACCCCCCAGAATGTGATTCCCCTGGGAAAATTCACCTCAGCCAGCCACAATCAACCCATGGCTCAGGCCATACGGGCCGTGGGTTACAGCCGGGGGGGGATGTTTTTTCACGAATTAAAAGGATTGCTGGGTCCGGAGCTGTTTGCCAAGGGCCTGCGCCAACTTTATCAGAAGCACCGGGGCCAGGAGCTCTCCTGGGACGCAATCAGGGCAAACTTTGAGCAGGTTTCAGAGCAAAATCTCCAGAGCTTTTTCCAGGAACGACTCACTTCTCCAGATATTCCCGCTCTTTCTATCTCCAATATCCAGACCGACAACCGCAAGGCCCAGAGCATGCTCTCGTTTACCGTGGAGCAACACAGCGATACGCCTTTCACCCTGAATGTGCCCATCGTCGTCAAAACACCCCAAGGGGAACAACGATTTTCTCGTGCGGTTTCCCAAAAAGAAACATTGATTGAACTGCCAGTGAACTCGTCACCGACAGAACTCATCATTGACCCCGATTATGATCTGCTGCGGGCGCTGACCCCGAAAGAATTTCCGCCGGTCTGGTCCCGTTTTCTCGGCGCTCCTGACAAGACAGTCGTTCTTGAATCTGACCAGACCGCCACGATCTTTGCCCCGCTCCTGCAAAGCCTTGTTGACGACTCCTGGAAGATCAAGACCGCCGATCAGGTGCGCAACCAGGATCTGAATGTCGGCGCTTACCTGTTTCTGGGCATCAACACCCCGGCCAGCCGCTCCCTTTTTGCCACTCCTGACCATCCGAAAACAGGATTCACCCTTGATGTCCGCGTAAGTCCCCTGAGCCCTGATCAGGTTGTCGTCCTCATGAGCAGCAGCAGCGCCGCCGAGACCGCCGCCGTTATCCCTAAGCTTTCCCACTACGGAAAATATTCCTGGCTCCATTTTGAACAAGGGCAGATCAAGGAAAAGAGCAGTAAAGCAAGTGAATCAGGGATCCATTTTCTCCTGGAACAGCTTCCCTCAGGCGGGTCTGTTCCCCTGCTGAACTCCTTTGACACCATTATCGAGCAACTCAACCAGCACCGGGTTATCTTCGTGGGAGAAAACCACACCTCAATGGCTGACCATCTGCTTCAGTTCAGAATCATCGAGGCCCTGCACCAGAAAAACCCTGATCTGGCCATCGGGATGGAGATGTTTCCCCACGCCAGTCAACCGGCATTGGATGCCTATATCAACAATGATACGATCAGCGAGCAGGACTTTCTTAGGGACTCTCGTTATTTTGAGGTATGGCGTTATGACTGGCGTTTTTTTCGTGCCATTATGAATTACGCCCGCAAACACAAAATTCCGGTGATCGGACTCAATATAGAAAGAGAAATTGTCAGTAAGATCTTCGCGGATGGCCATCTTGATGACTTAGCCACGGAGCAAAAAAGCTCTCTTCCCCAAGATCGCAATTTAGATTTCCCAGAATACACTGAGAGATTGGGTGAAGTTCACGGCTTTCACGGCGAGAACCCCCAAGGAAAAAAAGGGGGGGTGAGCGGTTTTATCCAGTCCCAGGCCATATGGGATGAAACCATGGCCGAGACCGCGACCCAATTCTTAAAAGATCATCCCAGCGCCCGCATGGTCGTGCTGGCCGGCTCACAGCATACCCGCAAAGATTCAGGGATTCCGCCGCGGGTGGCAAGCAGGATACAGGTAAAGCAGGCATCAGTCCTGAATCTTGGCGCCGAACAGACCCTGGCCGACATACAGCACACTGCCGATTTCTTTTTTCTGGCCGACCCGATCACCCTTGAGCCCGTCGGCAAGATGGGTCTGGTGCTTGCTGAAAATAAAGAAGGGGAAAAAAAGGGGCTGAAGGTCAAGGACATCAGTCCGCACGGAAAGGCCACGCAAGCAGGGGTGAAAAAGGATGATATCCTGATTGCCATCAATAACACTGCCATCAATTCCATAGAAGATGTGCGGATTGCTCTTTTAGACAATGTGGCGGGAGAACGGGTCAAGGTACGCATCCGCCGCCAGAACGAAGAAGAAAGCGAGGAAAAAGAGCTGGAGATGGAGCTTTCCAATCCCGAGGCGGCCAAACCGCATCCCTGATTTTGCTCCCACCCCAAAAGTGTTTTCCCACAAAAACGCTGAGAAAAGCTTTTTTGTAAAATCTGCCTCAAGAGAGCGCTTGCGGTGGACATCTGCAAACCCGGGTACAGATTCATCTTGCCACCCATACAACCCCCGAACCACCCCCAACCCCCTCCTTAACCAAGGAGGGGGCTTTAAGCTCCCCTCCTAATTTAGGAGGGGTGGGGGGTGGTTGATGTTGAATGTGACAACGAAGAACTAACGCGGGCTACCCCCCGCAACCCAAGTGGTCAGTAGCCGGTAGGTCGTTTGGGGAGGTCATTTGGGGACATTATTTGGGGGACATGACCCGAATTGGCTTTTTAATTCGGGATCGTGTCCCCCAAATAATGCGAATTGGCTTTTTAATTCGGGATCGTGTCCCCCAAATAATGCGAATTGGCTTTTTAATTCGGGATCGTGTCCCCCAAATAATGCGAATTGGCTTTTTAATTCGGGGTCGTGTCCCCCAAATAATGCGAATTGGCTTTTTAATTCGGGATCGTGTCCCCCCAAATAATGCGAATTGGCTTTTTAATTCGGGATCGTGTCCCCCAAATAATTTGTCCCCCAAATAATGGGGATCGTGTCCCCCAAATAATGTCCATGCGCCGCATGGAAACCAAGATGAAAAACACCAATTCGCAATGACTTAACCATTGACGGTATTCTTTCAGGTGTGTACGATACACAACATGAACAGCAAGGAACTTATAAAACAGCTTGAGGCTGATGGCTGGAAACTTCGCGGGGTGAAAGGGTCACACCATGTCTACACACACCCTTCACGGCCAGGACATATCAGCGTTCCGCATCCAAAGAAAGACCTTGGGGCCGGACTGGTCAGTAAGCTATTGAAACAGGCTGGTATAAAATAGGAGGATGCCATGAAAATTAAATACCCCATAGCTATTGAGGCGGGAGACGCAACGACCGCTTTTGGTGTTGTCGTTCCTGATCTGCCCGGCTGTTTCTCTGCTGGAGACTCAATTGACGAGGCAGTTGAAAACAGCAAAGAGGCTATTTCCTTGTGGATTGAGGTCGTGCTTGACGATGGCGGCACGGTTCCAGCTCCCGGTCTGCTGGCTGATCATATCAAGAATCCTGAGTTTTCCGGCTGGTTGTGGGCCGTGGTGGAGATTGACGGTGTTCTGCTTGATAACCATTCGGAACGGGTGAATATCAGCGTCCCCCGCCGGGTGCTTTCACGGATTGACCACTATGCGTCCGCCCACGGGGAGACCCGCAGCGGGTTTCTTGTCAATGCTGCGCTTGAGCGGATTGTCCACGGGTAGAGCGGGTTCCCCTTCCGTAAGGGCCTCTCGGTAAGAAGAAATTCAGATTTCCTGATCCGGTCGCACTTGGAGTTGACACATTTTCTGGCGCCCGCCTCGGGAGGCAATCGGATAAAATGGGGACTGTCCCCAGCAGTATCGGGGGCTGTCCCCATTTTATCCTGCGTCATACCCCCCACCACTGCGTTATTTCCCTCAATGAAGGGCCATTTTCAGGTCTCGAAAGCGTCGTTCCCCCTGAATATCTCCGATTTTTTTATATCGTCGTTTCCGCTCCCACCGAAGCGAGGCATTTTCACCGTCAACTCATTGAATTATCAGCAATTCAATCGGGTGCAAAAAAACAGCGTTTTTTAATGAAAAGGCAACAGGTGCAAAAAAAAAACAGCGTTTTTTAATGAAAAATAGCACGCATAACTAATTGAATAAACAATAAAAAAAACCAGAACATCCCTGCACGAGATACGATGACCGCAAATGAGAATACGACGACAATGGCCTATCTCTGCTTCTTTTTTTTACATTGGCACTTAGTTTGCTAAACGAAGAGTGTATGGTTTTTGTTGTACCATCGTTCCAGTGATTTTTGAAATGCCCCCCCAGCTTTTTGCAGATCAGAAAGCTCTGAAGCGAATCGTTGTCTCATGAGTTTTTTATTAAAAATTTCATATACGAGAGGATCGGGGAAATGAAAAAAAAATTGAATACACACATAGCCCTTGGCATAGCCTGCTCTGTGGGACTGGCCTTTGGCTTGTCAGGAACGCTTCAGGCGGCCCTGACCACTGAGCATGATGCCATTATACTGAGGAGCCCTGAGACGGTTGCTGGTGTTGGCGTGCCTTTGGAGGTAGGCTCCACCACGGCCTATAGCGCCAAGAATACCTGCGGTTTCTGCCATGATTACAATGGCATTGAAAAGCATGCCGTCCATGCCCAGTTGGGCGCCAACCAGTACAGCGGCTGGAACCCCTATAACCCCGACTCGCCACTGGGAGAAAGAAACAACGACACCTCCGTCGGCAAAAACTGGGTGCAATCATCCGGCCATGTCGGCAAGTGGTGACCGCCTTCTGCTCGCCAGATGGCGAGAATGTTTGGCACCGCATCCACAAATTTGACCTATATGACTGGGGCCGCAATGGGTTCCTATGATGCAGCCACCGGTAAATTCAGGGATCTGAATCCCAATAACTGGCAGCCGTTTGATTACACCTCGGAGGTCATCTTCAAACAGAAGGCTGATCTTACCATCGCCGGCCAGATGCAGGACTGCGGTGAATGTCATGTCGGCGGCGGCGCCATGGAGTATGTGCCCTTCCTGACCAGAGAAATGGCCAGCCGGGTACCTCTGCGCAATATCACCACCACCAATGTCAATACCACTACCGCCTCCAACGCTGATTTTACCCAGACTATTGTCGGCACCACCGTTGTCAATGGTGAATACACCACCTTCAACTACTTCATCGATGTCTATGATGTGGATGGTGACTGCGTAGATACGACCCCTGCAAATGGTATTCCAGATGATCCTGCATGTAAATCGGAAGTGCTCTATAATAACTTTGCCAAGACCGGCGTTGGCGAGATGGACTGTATGATCTGCCATCAGCAAGGCTATAGCTGGGATAACCGCCTGGCCCAAATCCGCAAGGCCAAGCATGATTCCGCCCGCGCTGTGGGCGCTGGTATTGCTTTTGCCAATGCCCCTACCACTTATGGAGGCGATACAACAGATACAATGCCTGCCGGCTGGGGCACCACCGTTAGCGCTTACGATATGTATCATGCGACAACAAATTCAGCCGGTGAAGTAACCACCAACGCCAGCAACCAGTTAGTGCTGACCGCTGCCTTCGCCGATAACATCAAAAAGATCCCGCCCACCGACAACTGCAACAGTTGCCATATGGGTGACGGCGTTCCGGTCGGAGATACCACAAACGCCGGTCGGCGCATGGTTGACTTCAAAAAGCGCGGCGACAACTGGGTGGCGTCCAACCGTGACTGGGATGTCCACTCCAACCTTGACTGTATGACCTGTCATACCAACAGCACCACCGCGACCTACACGGCTGCTGGTGTGCAAAACCCCATTACCACCGCTACCGGCTATGCCTATAGCACAACCCAAGATGGTGTCGCCGCCGGCATGAAGGGCCTGAACCATAACACACTGGGCCTCTGTGATCCTCTCATCGGCAATGCGGCGTTTGATACGGTATGGCAGGCGAAAGATGGTACTTCTGCCACATTAGATACCAATGGCTTCCCCCTTGAGAATGGTTTGCGATGCGTTTCCTGTCATGATGCCGATGCGGCTACACTTCCGAATTCTGCTCTGGCTCCGAATCCGGCAGCAGCCCATACCGCCGCCGGTTTGATGGCAAGCAATGTCCAGAACCCCAAGAAACCAGGATTCGTGGCCGGCACGGCCAATGCCACCCATCTTGATATCATGGAGTGCGGGGCCTGCCATATCCGCAAACTTTATAATTATGCTGGCGGTGCTGTTGTTGATGCCACCGGAAAGGATCATGCCGGACGAATGGCCGACCATGAGAATCATTATCTTGAGCGGAATATGAATGACAAGGTGCTGAAAGGGTGGGTTGGCGGAAAAATAGCCACCATCAACTCAAGCATCTCCATGTTCTGGACCGACAAGAGTAATGCGACCGTGGATGCCAATGGCGATGGCCGCGCGGGCGGTATGGATGCCCTGCTGATGAATCATGTCCATAACATGAATAACGGAAACAACTGGTCCAGCATCTCTGAGGACGAAGGTGGAGCAGTGACCAATGCTGAACTTAAGGCACGCACCGATTATTTCGAAAGCGCAGGCGGTTTGCAGGTGGAAAGAGGAGCTGCTGCCGCCTACGATGTCAAACTGACCTATATGGGCGTCGCCTTCCCCATAGATCACGGCACCAGCGTAGCAACACAAGCCTTTGGCGCCGGTGGCTGCAGGGACTGTCATGCGCCCAATGCCGGCTTCTACAACGGCGATTTCAGCACTGCGCCTAATCTGACCATAGAGCCGGGTTCCGAGACTGTCACCTTGGGCAAAGTAAACAGCAATACCAACTGGTCCAGCTTCCATGGTGCTGTTATGAACAAAAAAGGCGATCGCTCCATGCCCCTTGATCTGGCCCATTCAGTTGGCTACCCTGACAGTAGCGGCGCTACCTCCACGGATCAGAACTTACGCAATATTGACCGCAGTGAGCTGTTGTATGAAAACACCTTCAAGAAGTTCAATACGAGCTGGTCTGGCACTACTATTACCGGCACGACTATCACCATTCCTACTGGTGAAAGCAATTCCACCGCCGGCTGGATGATCAAGGTAGATGAGTGCCAGACTGATCAAGCTGCTTGCACCACGAGCGGTGATAGTATCTGTGATTGTTCAACAGCCGCTGAAGGTCTGCTGCCCACTACTCGTACTTTACAGAATCCAGCCACTATTCCTGATTCCACTGCGGACGATCTGGAAGCAGCCGCCTTGCTTGCCGCCATGAACGGCATCACCCGGGCAAATAACAACTTGAATGAAACAGGTGGAACCTACAACTTCTACGCAACAGCAGCAGCAGCAGGAGGAAGCGATAACCTGATGCTGACCCCGAGAGCCAACAGGAAGATCCGTATCAGCTCCGCCTCCGCCGCAGCAGGTCCCATGGGCTTTGGTGGTTCGCTCTATGTTGCTGATCCCCTGGTTGCAGCAGGATTTCCTGCTTCTACTCACACCACCCGAACCAGCTGGGTCAACTACCTCAACAGTATCGCCACTGCGCCTACAGCGACGATTACG
>DYDK01000214.1 GCA_020717935.1 Desulfocapsa sp. | reverse complement strand
ATGAGGCCCGGGCGTTGATCCGGGAGCTGTTTATTTCGTCAGCCGAACTTATCCCTGATGAAAACGCCAGAACACTCTCCGTCAAAATTCATCGTATGGCGAGTCCCACGCATGACCGGGCAATTGCAGCGCTGCTGGAGGAACTCAATCAATTAAACTTCTGCCACCCTGAAACAGGGTGTCGATTTATTTACACACTGGTTTGACATCATAAAAAGTGCCAACGCCAAGTGCGCCCGGATCAGGAAATCTGAAGTTGGACAAAGGAAAAACATATCTTGTTTATTGCCATGCTGATGCCCCTGCCATAACTGGCGCGCAGAAGCTTGTGGATGCCGGAGTCAAAAAAGTTTATCGTTTGTTGGGTAATTATAAAGGTTGGGTTGAAGCCGGTTTTGCGGTGGAAAAATAACCGATTGAATGATTTCTTTTTCTTGAAGCAACCCCTCGGGGTTGCTTTTTTTATTTGTGATTCCACTTCGCATTTAAGTCGGCATTTTCGCCGGCTACACCGCATGGCTCTTCACCGTACTCCTTGTTAAGGGACTCGGAAAATACTGAAATTTTCATGCCAGCCGCAACAGGGCATTGATAATGGCTGCCGCCACTGGACTTCCACCTTTTCGTCCAAGGGCGGTAATAAAAGGATACTGCTTTTGCGCAAGTATCTCTTTTGATTCAGCCGCATTGACAAAGCCCACCGGTACTCCTACTACCAGATCGGGCTTGAGGAACTCTGCTTCTATCAGCTCCATTGTTGCCAGCAAAGCGGTGGGAGCATTGCCGATGGCGATAATTCCCACATTATCGTCTTTGGCAATGGCCATGGCCGTTTCTGAACGGGTCCTCCCAAAGCGGCTGGCTTGAGCGGCAACCTCGGTATTTCCCACCCGGCAGATAATTGTGCCGCCAAATGGGTGAAGAAGTCTGCTGCTGATACCAGCGGCCACCATATTGACATCGGTGAGCACATTCTTGCCGGCACGGATGGCAGCAATGCCACTGGCAATGGCCTGTGGGTGAAACCGCAGATTGGCGGCAAAAGTGAAATCGCCGGTGGCATGGATGACCCTCCGGATGATAGCGAATTCTTCCCTTGAATACTCGGTTATCAGACGGCCAGTCTGCTTGGTGAATTCGCTTTCAATAATCCGAAAACTTTCGGCTTCAATCTCCAGTGGTTTGATCTGCTGCAAGTTTACTTCCATCTCTTTCCTTTTTTTCCGGGTTGCCATGATAAAATTATAAAAATGGGCGAGGTTTCTCTCTGACTGGCCAAAATGAAGATGCATATACCCTCCCACCGTGTTGCCAATCCTGTATCCTTCCCGTTTGCCACTTTCCAGTTGATAGAGCGTTTCCACTTCAGGGGCCATCTGCTCAATGGTGGAATAGTGAAATTCATGACCATGCAGTCTGTCCCCGCTCATTCCCCACAGGCAGTCTGAGAGCAGACACGGATGACGGTATCCCAGACGGGAGAGACGATCCTGCATCCGCACGGTGGCCGGAAAGACTCCGGCCATGGGGAATGTCGTGCCGGTGAGGTCAATGATCGTTTCGCAGAGATACATAAACCCGCCGCATTCAGCATAGATAACCCCGCCATCTTGTGCCCAGGCTGTAATGGCGGCAAGCATGGTCGTATTCCGGCTCAGAGCGGCTGCGTGCAGTTCGGGGTAACCACCGCCCAGATAGATGGTATCTATCCCCTCGGGAAGCTGCTGGTCGTGCAGGGGGCTGAAAAAGCGGAATTCAAATCCGGCCTTCTTAAGAAGTTGAAAATTATCTTCATAATAAAAACAAAAGGCCTCGTCACGGGCCACGGCGATTACGAGTGTTCTTTTCTCGGTAATGGCTGGTTCTTTTGCGGTTGCTGAAGGGACCGCGCAGGAACCCATCGTGAGCAAGGCATCGAGGTCAAGATGCTCTTCGATAGCGGTAATGAGTCCCGTTAGCTGTTCCTCATCCAGTGGTGATTCTTCACCCATGTGCAGGCCCAGATGTCGTTCTGGGATTGTAAAACGGATGTCGCGCGGGAAAAAACCGATAATTTTTGCCTGACACGCCTGTTCCATGGCCCCACGAATCAATTCCGCATGGTGTGGGGAGCCCACACGATTAAAAATCACCCCTTTCATCTGTACGGATGGATCATACAGCTCGAAACCCTTGACCACTGCCGCCACACTTTCGGCGGCAGAACGGGCATCAACGACCAATACCACGGGCAGATTCAGGGTTGTGGCCAGAGCCGCTGAGCTGGACTCTCCGCCATCAAAAAGGCCCATCACCCCTTCGACTACGGCCACTCTTTTTCCATTGTGATGCGCAAGCCGATTATTGAACAAATGCTTGCAAAAATCGTGACCGCACATACACAGGTCAAGATTGGAAGAGACTGTGCCGGTGACCATCCGGTGCAAGGACGGGTCAATGAAATCAGGACCGCATTTGAAGGGTTGAACCGCATAGCCTCTTGCTTTCAGAGCTGCCATGATGCCCAATGAAATGGTGGTTTTTCCGCAACCACTGGCAACACCGCCAATGAGAAAGGAGGGAATTGCCGATTGCCTGTGTGAGGAAATGGGGAATGGGGATGTGGGTACGGTTATTGGTATCATGTGAGGGGGGGAGAGTCAATGAGCTCTTCCTGTTGTATGCTGCTTGGCATGGATAACAATGCCACTGACAATACACCATATAGTGCGGCGAGAACGAAGGATTTTCCTCATAAGACTGAGCCTCTTGCAAAATGACTTCGAGTTAATGTGCTTCAAATAAAACAAGTAACATCTTAAAATAATTTAACTTCATTGCAGCAATGTCCGGTAAGAAACTGGAGTTTGGAGTTTCGCGTATTCAAGTAAAAGAGCGATTAGGGGACTGAATTTTTTTCACGGCTTCTTGGACGGAAGACTGATTTTATTTTTCCAATTTGCTTACAATTTCCACATATTGAGCCTCTTGCAAAATGATCTTTTCGCCCAAACTCTTCGTTATGCTCAAAATT
>DYDK01000008.1 GCA_020717935.1 Desulfocapsa sp. | reverse complement strand
GGATCTGTTTTATGCAATCACAAATTGCCATGGCTGGATCAAGTCTACCAAGGCTGAAGTTACGGTACGACTTGAACCGCTGCAACAACCAAGGCGCAGATGTGCGCAAGAGCTGCTTTGTCGCAAATTGACAAATCTCGGAGCACGCACTCCAGCCGGAAAATGGCTATTCGTTGAGGTCGGCGAAGAGCCAATAACAAATGTCCAAAAAAAATGACGCTTTTGGCATGTTGTTTACGAGGTCTGAATATCTCTTCGTGCGGCACCTTGTCGATATGAGATAAGATTTTCATTTTTTTATGTAAGCCAAGTAAATCGCTCCCAAAAATCAGGGAAGGATTTGGCGACACAGCTCTCATCGTTGATCTGTATTCCGGGCACCCGCAGGCCGGTCACGGCAAAGCTCATGGCCATACGATGATCATTATAGGTGTCAATGACCGCCCCGTGCAGACGGACCCCGCCATCCCCATAAATAATCATACTGTCCTGGTGCTCTTCTACCTGGGCTCCCATTCTGGTCAGTTCGGTGACTACGGCGTTGAGACGATCACATTCTTTAATGCGTAAGTGGGCGATATTGTTGATGACAGTCTTTCCATGGGCAAAGGCGGCCACCACTGCCAAGGTAGGAACTACATCCGGCATATTCCCCATATCAACGGTGATTCCCTCCAGATGTTTCCGGCCCTGCACGGTAATTCCCTCACCCTGCCGACTGATTTCACAGCCCATGCGTGCCAGTAAGGGAACCAGGCCAGCATCTCCTTGCAGAGAAGGAACCGGCACATTGCTCACCGTTACCCGGCCAGCAGTAATGGCAGCCGCCGCCCAGAAATAGGAGGCGCTGGAAGCATCGCCTTCAATCTGATATTCCATGGCTCGATAACAGCCCTGGGGAATGGCAAAATGGGTCAAGTCCTGATTGCATTCGACCTCAATTCCAAAATCGGCCATCACCGACAGGGTCATGAGCACATAGGGCTTGGACAGGACTTCGCCTCGCACCTCAAGGATGGCGGGGCGGGCTGCATAGGGGGCGACCAGCAGGAGAGAAGAGAGATACTGACTGCTTTTGCCTTCGGGGAGGATGGTGGTGCCGCCGACCAGACCATGACTGTTGATAATAAGTGGCGGACAACCTGTACCAGCGACTGAACGAATCTCCACTCCCCAGCCCTGGAGTGCTTCCATGAGGGGGCCAATGGGGCGCTGGCGCATCCGTTCTTCACTATCAATGGTAAAAACGCCATTTCCCAGGGTGGCAACCGAGGTTAAAAAACGGGTGGCGGTGCCATTATTGCCAAGGAAAATTTCGCGGGTCGGAGTGGCAATCCTGCCTCCTTGCCCCTCCACCTGCCAGCAATTATCTTCTGGTGTATTTTCTTTCTGCACCGTAATTCCCATCTCTCCTAAGGCCTGGGAAGTATAATCGGTATCTTCGCTGGTCAAAGGGCCAAACAGCTTGCTTCGTCCATCTGCGAGGGCGGCGGCAATCAAGGCCCTCTGGGTCAAACTTTTGGAACCTGGCACAGCAATGGTAGCATCAACGGTGGAGACGGGGCTTATTTCTTTCATCTGTTCTCTTGTACCTTTTGGAATTTAAATTCAGAGTTAATGTATTCCTCATTACTCATATTGCCAGTCGCTCTATACAATTGCTGCCGCATTCGTTCCACCGGTGCGGGTTTACCGGTCCATAATTCAAACTGGGCGACTCCTTGATACAAGAGCATCTCCAGGCCGTTGATAGTCTGGCATCCAGCCGTCTTTGCGTCCTTGAGTAATCTGGTTCCCAGCGGGGCATAGACAATATCCATCACAGTCTGAAAGCGGGGAAGGATGCTGGCTGGGACGGGGCTGAGCTGGGTTTCCGGTTGCATCCCCACGGTTGTGGCATTGACGAGGACACTTCCGCGGACACCCTGTGCATCCTCCAGGGAATGCCAGGGACAACCCAATTCGGCTGCCAGGGGCCGACCACGAGATTCAGTGCGGCTACAGAGGGTGAGTCTGGCCCCCTCGTGTCGCAGGCCAAAACCGATGGCCCGGGCTGAGCCACCAGCCCCCAGCAGGACAACTTCGCTTCCCGCAAGCACCACCTTTTCCGCCAAGGCCCGATTGGCCCCCAACCAGTCGGTATTGCTCCCGTGCAAGTGTTTTCTCCCATTCAACTCTTTGATAACAATGGTGTTCACGGCCCCAATCTGCATGGCCACCGCTTCCACTTTATCGAGTAAAGAGATGACCTTCTCTTTGTAGGGAACGGTGACGCTGACCCCCTTGATTCCCAGGGCCTTTAAGCCGTGAAGGGCTGCGGCCAGATCATCGTTTTCGACCGGAAAGGGCAGGTAGACACTGTTTTCGTCAAGCTCGGCAAAGGCGGCATTGTGCATGATTGGACTGAGGGAATGGCGAACCGGATTGCCGATAATGCCATAGAGTGTTGTCTGCCCGTTAATAGGAAGAGGTTCATTTCTAATCATAATCATCAAACCTCCTTGCCCATCATCAGTGCCTCGATATGGCGCAGAGCTATAACGGAAAGTTGCCCTGGGGCCGTGGCCTCCTCATCATTGACAGCACAATACGACATGAAGCCGCCCAGCCACAGGGTGGCCACGCGACTGATAACCCCAGGGCGGCCCATACAAAAGGCAGTCAGTGGCAGATCCATCTTTGCCGCCTCCTCCTGAAGCATGAGAATGCGTCGGACATCATCGGCATCGTGAGCCATGGTGACAATTTTAGCGATATGGGCCCCCTGATCCTGCATCATGGCCAGCCGACCCACCAATTCGGCAAATGAGGGTGTTTCCTGGAAATTATGCCAGGAGCAAATCAGGCGGCAGGACGATTTTTCTACCGCTGTCAGCACAGAGTGATGGGAAGAGGGAGGGGACTTGAGTTCCAGGTCGACAAAGTGACATCCTCTATGTATCGCCTCGATAAGCGGGGCAATGCGGAGTTCTTCATTGCCTGCAAAGTTCCCTCCCTCCCAGGTAGGCCGGTTGGTAAACAGCAGGGGCTGGGGAAGATGGGTCAGAAAAGGGCTGACGGTTATATGTGTAAGGCAATCCAAGCGAATCTCAATGATATCGGCTAGGGTGCCGATGCTTGTGGCTGCGCTTATTCCTTCTTCTGCTGTTTTTTTGGCGATGGAGACACAGATAGGGCGTCTATTTTCGGTTGTTTTCATGGATTATTTAGGAGTTGAATCGCCTGCTCGTTGGGGATGAATATGGCGGATCGCCCAGGCCACCAAAAGCGACACGATGGCCAGATCATCAATAATTCCAAGGCCCATCAGCCAATCGGGAATCAGATCAAAGGGAGAGAGGAGGTAGGCAATGGCTACTGCAAGAACGGCCTTCACCGTCCAAGGGGTGTTGCGATGGAAAAGCATTCGGGCATAGCTCGTAATCGTGGTCCAGGGAGCGGACATGCCATTGTGGTCAGTGGGCTTTTTATTCATCTCTATTTTCTCTTAAGAAACTTGCAACGCCCCGATCCAGTCGCGAACAGAAGCGATATGGTGCTGCCGGAAATATGCGCTAATCCCAGCCACCACTTCCTCACTGGTGCGGGGATTGACCAGATTGGCCGTGCCCACCTGCACAGCACTGGCGCCAGCCAGTAGAAATTCCAGAGCATCATCGGCACTGGCAATGCCACCAACGCCAATGACGGGGATACTCACAGTCTGGGCCACCTGATAGACCATCCGCAATGCCACCGGCTTAATAGCCGGGCCCGACAATCCGCCAATGACATTGGCGAGCCGTGGGCGTCGTGTTGGCAGATCAATGGCCATGCCGATGAGGGTATTGATCAGAGACACGGCATCAGCGCCGGCCTCGGCAACCGCTCGGGCCATCAGGCTGATGTCAGTGACATTGGGGGAGAGTTTAACAATGACCGGTGCCCGGGACACCCCTTTGACAGCTTGGGTAACTGCCGCCGCCATTTGTGGATCGGTGCCGAAAGCCACTCCCCCTTTTTTTACATTGGGGCAGGAAATATTGACTTCAATGGCGGCAATGCTCTCCACTTCCGCTAATCGCCTGGCAATCTCCTGATACTCTTCCACTGAATCACCAAGGATATTGACAATCACCGGAACTCCCAGGACAGACAGGTTGGGCATCTTGTCACTGATAAATCGCTCCACCCCCACATTCTCCAGGCCAATGGCATTGAGCATCCCGCATGCCGTCTCAACCACGCGCGGCGGTGGGTTGCCAGCCCGTGGGGAAAGGGAAATACCCTTGACCACCACCGCTCCCAGTCGTTGCAGGTTGACAAAATCCTCAAATTCTCGTGCATAGCCAAAAGTGCCCGAGGCGGTCATCACTGGGTTTTGCAATTGCAGGGAGCCGATGTTTACCCGCAGGTCAACCTGACTGCTGTTCCCTTCACGCGGGGCAAAAGCTTTGCCGTCCACCGTTACAGGTTCCATAAGAGATCCTTCGCTGAAAAAACCGGCCCATCAGCACAGACATGAGCATAACCGCCACTCTTTAAGGGAATGGCACAGCCAAGACAGGCCCCAATACCACAGGCCATCGTGGTTTCCATCGATACCTGACAGGACAGATTTTTGTGTTGGCACTGAAGGAAGATGGCTGCCATCATAGGCCTCGGGCCACAAGTATAAACGATAGGGTTGATGGAGTGAGCAGGAAAATGGATATCTTTGAAAATATCAGTCACGAAACCGTGAGATCCAAAGGAGCCATCATTGGTGACGGCCTGCACAACCACCCCAAGTTGTTGAAAATCGGCCAGCAAGGGAACAAGCTCGTCACCGGTACGGGCACCGAGAATGACGGTCGGGGTTTTGCCCTGTCGTCGCAAGCTATGTGCCAGAAAGAGCATGGGGGCTATGCCCATGCCTCCACCAATCAGACAGGACGCATCGCCATTGTCAAGGGTAAAGCCTTTTCCCAAGGGGCCAAGCAAGGATACGAACTCACCTTCTTGTCGTTTGGCAAGCAATTCGGTGCCCCGTCCCAGTACTTTGAAGAGAATCTGCAAGGCGCCGTTATTGTTGACCTGATGGATGGAAAAAGGGCGACGGAGTAAAGGATCATTGCCGGTGGTGGTCGTCTGCACCATGATAAACTGCCCCGGATGGGCCGTGGCTGCAATGTCCGGGGCATGAAAAGTCAGTCGTACGACATCCCGAGTCATGCTCTCGGTGCGAATCAGTTCAACATTTTGCTGGAATTGCGACATAATACACGATATGATATGGAATTATTTGAATGGATGATACCCCAAACCTGCAATCGCTTGGTATTCGGCTGTTAGGGTCTCGGCCAGAATAAATTGTTCCATATTGCGCAGGATTTTCAGGCATATTCGAGGAGTGGAAAGAGGCGCATAGCAGGGCTATGAAACTCTTTCCGTGACGAAGAAGATGACTGAAAAGACCAGCAAGATTGGATGATTTATTCTGGCCGAGGCCCTTAAAACATAATCACAGGCATTGTTGGCGTGTGCGTTTTTTTATGTGCCCCGAAGGAACTACCTTTGGAGTGCTCACCGTAGCTTTGCTACGCCTGTGTTGAAAATGGCATTGTCACTCGCTTCTGCACTTGTTTGCACAGTCTTGATGCTCAACCGATTGCAGAAGCGAGGTTAATAAATTTCACCACCAAGGATACAGACGACTTCATGGAACCATTGGTATCAGGCCTTCTTCCCTTCCCCCTTGTTCTCATCTTTGCTCTGCTCTTCGGAGCAATTGTGGGCAGTTTCCTCAATGTCGTTATTTTACGACTACCTTCAGAGGATGAATCTATTGTCTATCCGGCCTCTCATTGTCCACAATGTCAACATGAACTTTCCTGGTATGAAAACATCCCTGTTATCAGCTACTTGATGCTGAGAGGGCGATGTAAACACTGTCGTGAAAAAATCTCCCTGCAATATCCAGTCATTGAGCTCTGCATGGCCCTGCTATCGGCGGCCCTTGTGCAACGATTTGGACTCTCGTGGACGATGGTTGGATATTTTCTTTTTTGTGCCGCCTTGCTGATTATTATCTGGATCGATGTGTATCACCAGATTATTCCTGATGTCATCAGCCTGCCTGGTATTGTCCTGGGCTTTCTCTTTGCGTTGGTTAGTCCAGCACTTAACTGGCAGGATTCCCTGATTGGTATTTTCCTGGGTGGTGGTGTCCTTTATATCATTGCCCTTTTCTATTACCTCTGGAAAAAACAGGAGGGCATGGGCGGCGGTGACATCAAGCTGCTGGCCATGATCGGTGCTTTCTTAGGTTGGCAGTCATTGCCCTTTGTTATCTTTGCCAGCTCCCTAACCGGTTCTCTTATTGGTATCTTTGCCATGATTCAACAAGGAAAGGGTGGAAAGAGCCGGATTCCCTTCGGCCCTTTTCTTTCCCTGGCCGCCCTTGCCTATCTTTTCTTTTCAGAACAAGTTACCATGTTGTATCAATGGTATCTGCACCGAGCTTTCTAAGGCTGGTTAAGTTCTTTCTACAATGTTCTGTGTCTCATTCTTCACTCTTCACCGGAGTGGAAAAGAGCGGTTTATCAAATGGCATTCCCGATTCAAGGCATTCGCCCAATTTTTTCCCAACTTTGCGGCTGTTCTCAACTTGTTGCCGGCTATGCCCATACTTGGGATAAAACCTGCGGAACCAGGAACTTCCAGTTTCGGGGGCCTTACCAGCTAATTTCAAAAAAACACCGATGGTTCTCCATGGTTCGGGAGTGGGATGAGAGAAAACAATGGGAGCCACGACCTTAGCCCCACACTGTTTGAGCAATTGTTTGAGACCAAAATAATGAACCCGCCAGTAGCCGCGGCATGAGATAAAAGGCATAACCTCTTTACCCGCAAACACCAGTTTTCCATCGCGATCAATGAGGGATAGAATTGGGCCACTGGGGTTGTAAGACCAGGTGGGCCCGGCCAGAATGACTAGGTCATAAGGCTCAAAACAGACCGGATTGATGGTCCGAACGGGATAGCGTTTTCGCAGAAAGGTCTGGAGCATCATGATGATGGTTGACCAGATCGTCCCGATGGGAAAACGCAGTTCCTCAAGGGGGCTGAGTTGTTCCCAATGGATCTCCATTTCACTCTGCCGCAGTCCGTCAATGAGTCCGCCGAGAAGGTTTCTGGTCTGACTGCTGAAAGAATAGGAGAGGATAAGGATGCGTTTTTTATTCAAAATAAGAGACCAATCGTTACTTGACTAAGGGGGAGGTATCGACCTCCCATAATAAATCGCTGTCAGCGACTATACCGCAAATAGACATAAAAAAAAAGCCCCCGATGACTCGGGGGCTTTGCACTCGCACCATGGTGGAATATGATAATCTACCGCTTAATGCTCCATTTCATGTTCACAACCGATAACAATTTTGTACAACAGGGTCAGGATGAAAAATCCTGTTGCCCAGATCCCCAAGGTAATCCCTAATTCATTAGCAGTGGGGATATACTCGGTAATTTCTTCGAGGGGATTAGGAACAAAGCCCGCAAAGACAAAACCCAAACCTTTATCAATCCATAAGGCAAAGAAAATCATGACACAGGAAAGCCCAAGAAGGAATTCATTCTTTTTACGAGCATAGGGCCAGGCAAAGAGACCTAAAGCCCCAAAATTGAGGATAACCGAAGTCCACATGAATGGCACTAAGTTATCATACACATGACCATGATGCTCCAAACCGAAGAACAGGTATTCGATGCTGTGTTTATGGCCAGGGATATTTGAATAGTACCCGACAAAGACCTCAAGGAAGACAAAGAAGGTGTTGAGCAGGGCCGCATACATGATAATCGTGACGAGCTTATCCATGGCCTTCTTACCCGCGTCAAAATTCGCCACCCGCTTGAGTACGAGACAGGCAAGGATAATCAAGGCCGGGCCGGCGGCAAAGGCCGAGGCCAGAAAGCGAGGGGCTATAATGGCGGAAAGCCAGAAATGGCGGCCCGGAAGACCGCAGTAGAGCATGGCGGTTACGGTATGAATAGAGACCGCAAAGGGGATGGAAAGATAAACGAAGAAGTAGATCCACTTGGGGGGATGAATGCCTTTTCGCTCAGCAGTCAAAATGACCCATCCACAGAGGATGTTCAAAAACAGATAGCCGTTCAAAACGATCATATCGTAGAAAAGCATAGAACTCGGAGTGGGGTGGAAGACCACATTCAAAGCACGCAGAGGCTGTCCAAGATCGGCCATAATAAAGAGCAGGCACATGGAGATGGCAGCAATGGCCAGAAACTCACCAAGGATGGTAATCTTGCCAAACTCTTTGAAATCATGAATATAATAGGGCAATACCAGCATGACCCCTCCTGCGGCAACCCCGACCAGAAAGGTAAACTGGGAGATATACAGCCCCCAGGAGACATCACGGCTCATGCCGGTCATCCCCAGGCCAAAGAGGAACTGCCGTGAGTAACAGAATGCTCCGATGGCCATGAACATTCCTAAAAATGCAAGCCAGATCCAATAGGCCGGTTTGCCTTTGAGTGTTTTTTCAATCATGACTTCCTCACACTATGTAAAAGACTGAAGGTTTGGTACCCAGTGAGGTATTCCGCTGGATCGTAAACTCTTTATCAAGAACCTGCCTGATCTCTGATTGCGCATCATTCAGATCACCAAAAACAATGGCTCCCGTCCCCTTGCAGGCCTCCACGCAGGCAGGCTCTTGCCCGAGGGCCAATCGTTCGCCGCAGAAGTTGCATTTTTCAACCACCCCCCGCATCCGGCTGGGGAACTGATTATTGTATTTCTTAATATAGGGCCGAGGGTCTTCCCAGTTGAAGCTTCTGGCCCCATACGGACAGGCAGCCATACAGAAACGACAGCCGATACAACGGTGGAAATCCATGGCAACAATGCCATTTTCTTTGACCTTGAAGGTGGCTTGAGTGGGGCAGGCCCGCACGCATGGCGGATCATCACAATGATTACAGAGAACAGCGAAATCGGACTTCTCAACATTTTTTGCTAAGTGATAGTTTGATTCTCCAGGGAAGACATTTTCAAAAGGAGCCTTCCAAATCCATTTAATCTCGCTCTTACGATTGCCGATCTGGGGGATATTATGGGCCTCGTTACAAGCAGTAATGGCATTATCAAGCAAGACCGGTTGTTCAATGATCTTGCGCATATCAATCACCATGCCCAATCGCACTCCCTGCGGAACCGCTTCCACATGGGCGGCTGCTCCGTGGGCGGCACCGGCTGGGGCACCATGGGCCCCAGCAGCAACTCCATGATCTGATGCCAAGGCGGTGGAGGCACTCAGTTTGATAATCGCCGGTGCCCCGATCCCAGCAAGCACACTTGCCCCTGCAATCTTGAGGAATTTTCTTCGTTGCGTATCCATTATCGGGTACCCTCCTTCGATGCTGCTTCCTTGGGAGTCAGATGACAATCCCAACAGTATGGTGTAACAGCGGCAAAAGTATGGCAATTGTCACAGAATTTTTCTTTATTGCTGTGACATTGCATGCACGCCTGCTGCAAGCCTTTACGATATTTTTTTCCTTCAACCTCAACAACCGTGCGCTTATCGTCCCGTAAGACATTGTCGCGCCATTGATTCAAAACTTGCATATGATTGGCCCGCATATATTCAACAGACTCAATACACTTTTTTTCACCACCCGGTGGTAACTCTGGTTTGGGAGCAGGCGCCGCCTTCAAACCGTTGAACCAGATGGGGAAGGTCACAAAGAGGACGAAAATAATCAGTCCCGGTATGATTGTTCCTTTATTATACATTATCCTATCTCCTCCGTTCCGGTGCGGTTTAGACCAAGGTCCTCAGACCTTCATCAAGTTCTTGTCGATTCTCACCATCCATTACCAAGGCATTTCCCACAAGCTCAGAAACACCGCACACATTACAGCCTGGATTCCAGTAATTCATCAGTGAAGTCAAGGTCGCACGGTCAATGGCACACACACAGGACAGGGTGTTCACATCATGCTTGTCAATCACATGTTTGACCGCATTGGCCCGTGGCAGACCAGAGCGCATCCGCAATTCCATAATCTCATCGGTGTTAAGTCCAGTGCCGGAACCGCAGCAGAAGGTTTGTTCACGAATGGTATTTTCCGGCATCTCCACCCAATCATCCACAACATGATCAAGGATGTAGCGAGGCTCATCAATCAGGCCCATGGCTCGAGCCGGATTGCAAGAATCATGGAAGGTGGCTTTGACATGGGCATTGCGGCTCTTGTCGAGTTTTAACTTGCCATTCTTGATAAGATCAGCAGTAAACTCACTGATATGCACCATCTTCGTGGAAGCGGCATTCTTAAAGGTGGTACCGGTAATGGATGATTTGGGCACCTCCAGGAAATCAGCAGGACCGTTCATAGTATCCATATACTGATGGATAACACGCCACATATGGCCGCACTCGCCGCCAATGATATATTTGACTCCCAACCGTTTGGCTTCGGCGTACATCTTGGCATTGAGTTTTTTCATCAGCTCATTATTGGTGAAGAGGCCAAAATTACCACCTTCTGAAGCGTAGGTTGACCAGGTGTAGTCGAGTCCGATATGCTCAAAAAGAAGGAGATAACCCATAGCCGTATAAAGGCCAGGCTCGGCAAAGACATCCGCGGATGGGGTGATGAACAGAACTTCGGCCCCTTTACGGTTAAAGGAGTGATTTACCCTGACTCCCGTCAGGTTCTCAATATCATCGGCCAGGAAATCCACATTGTCCTTGAAGGTATGGGGTTGCAGTCCCATATGGTTGCCAGTACGATTGGAGTTGGAAGCAGGCTCGAGAATCCAGTTGATGCCCACGCCAACCAGATGCAGCAACTCACGCAGCATCATGGTGACTTCGGCGGTATCAATGCCGTAAGGACAGAAAACCGAACAGCGACGGCACTCGGTGCACTGGTAGGAGTACATAAACCACTCCTTGAGCACACCCACTGTCATTTCGCGACCACCCGCCATTTTTCCCAGCAATTTTCCGCCCAGGGTGAAGTCATTGCGATATATCGACCGCAGAAGCTCAGCCCGCAGAACCGGCATGTTCTTGGGATCGCCAGTGCCAAGGAAAAAATGGCATTTGTCGGCACAGGCCCCGCAGCGAACACAGCAGTCCATGAAGATCTTGAGGGAACGGAACTTGTCCAATCGCTCAGCCAGTCCTTTGAGAATGATCTCTTTCCAATTCTCGGGAAGCTTCCAATCCTCGTCTTCAGGTGACCACTCACGGGCATTGGGGAAATGCAATCCCTTTTGACTGTTGAGGTATTCGACCTTTTCCTGTTTGGCCTGATAGGCATAATTGCCAGGCTTAAAAATCGCAGGAACATCCATCCAGTCCTTTGTAGGTATTGCACCCGTTGCCAAGGACGGCCCCTGCACCACGCTTTTCGATAATTGTGCTAATTTTGGAACTGCCATCGTCTTGTATCCTTATAAGCTATTGTTGGTGTGAGCAATCACGCTTCATCCTTGACGGCTGTCAACTCTTTTTCAACGGGAATACCCGCATCCACCATAAATTCTCTAAACTCATCTTCATAGCCAGCATAGGAATGGGGTTTAATCTCGGGATCATTCCAGGGATTGATATGGCGGACGGCCCGACTGTTATTGGCCATATTGCGGGTGGGGCTCATAAAGACACCACCCATGTGCATCAACTTGCTGAACGGGAAATAGACCAACAGGGTGGAAACCAGAAAGAGATGGATGTAGAAAATGGAGCCAATCTTGGCCCCGATCACCGGTGAAAAGGTGACTAAACCCATGGCCAGCTTCTTGATGTTGACGATATCAATATCGGTGCGCAGGAAGTAACGCATCAAGATGCCAGTCACGGCAATGGCCAGGATCAAGGCCAGCGGGAAATAGTCGTTACTGAGCGAGATATAACGAACATGACGACTCACCAGACGGCGACCAAAAAGGAGAAGAATTCCGCCTACCAGGGCCACGCTGGACAGATAAAGAGTGGGAGCCCCGATCTGGAGCATCGAATCAACCGACTCGATGGCTGAAAGCCAGAAAGGCACCGGATCAATAAAGAGGCGCATGTGCCTGATGACAATGACCAGAAAGGAATAATGAAAAAGCAGGGCGAAGAGCCATAACCATTTCGATGATTCATAGGTGATTTTAGGGCCATTGTGGAGTTCGGACTTGGTGTTGCGAAACAGTGACCGAAAGGCAAAAATCTCAAGAAACATTCGGGCCACAACCTCGGAAGGCTTTGTCGGACAGTCAAGCTTGTCTTGTTTGATAAAATCAAGTGAGGCACCCTGACCACAAGTGGTGGGGATGGAAAAAGGAACCGGTGATTTTGCCCATTGCATGATTCGATAGACAAAGCCACCGATAAAGAGCATGATGGCCAGATAGGGTATAACAACACCAAAGAGGTATTGCATACCCGGCACCTGGGATCCGAGTCCGGCGATCAAGATCAGTGCAGTGACTGCCAGCAGTGAGAAGGCGTACTTCATTTCTTACCTCGCTTCAAATTGAACAGTGGGGGAAACCGCCCGGGAGGAAAATACCTCTTCCGGTCAGCACCCAGTTAATGGTTCTCAACAGTTTGAATGGACTGTTGAATATTGGTTTTCAGCATCGTGGTCGCATTACTGGGACATTTGCTGTCAGTAAGAATGTAATTGCCGGTCTTTATTTCCTGAATCCGCACCTGATACAAGCGTTCCCGGCACTGCATGTACAGGTCAAAGGCGGCCAACACGGCCAGATCAACAGCGAATTCAAAATCATAGAGTTCAGCCACAAGAGGACGCATCTCTTTGTCTTTTGCCAGAATCTCACGGGTAATGTGTTTTACCGCATGAATTGGAGCTACGGCCACCGAGGCTGCAAACTCCTGAATGGCACGAATCCGCATGATCTGTTCTAAGGGAACGACGAATTCTTGGGGATCCGCATTTTTGGCCAGCAAGTCAAACAGGGCACTCAGGGCTTCACGGGTATTGCCACCCACGGGGTTAGCAAACTTATCGGTTTCCTTTTTAAAAAAAGAAGAAGATTCATAGGTAGATAAGGTGTAATTGACCCACTGGTCAACAATCTTTTCCCGCTGATTTTTTAATGCCTGGTCAAGTTTCACTGGTCATCCATTTGCGACTCATATTAAGCCAATCATCGGTTAATTGCCGATTTTCTGCCACTCTATAAATGAATACTCATTCATAAGCAAGGAGCTTTATCATTTTTTTTTCTGTTAATCAACAGAATTTTTCAGACCGTTATGAAAAGGGGGTAGCTTTTCTGCCCAGCTTATTGCCGCATATCAGTCAGCACTCGTCTGGCCTCGCCAATATAGGGGTCATCTTTGACCTCTGCCAGCCATTTCTGTCGTTCCTCTTCTTTATCATTTTTCTTGGCACTCTTCTTATTGCTATCAGCCTCGCTCTTTTCTTTTTTCAGGCCTTTTTCCTCCTCGGCCGCCATGTCCCCATCTTTTTCCACTCGATATTTGCGGTAATGGTCGCCGATACTCTTTCTGGCCAGGTCTGCCTCTTCTCTTCTTTTTTTCATGTCATTAAGTTGCAGGGAGATGCTGGTCTCTTTGCTTCGCTCCTCGGCTTTTTTGGCCTCGGCGGCAATGACCTGCAACCCTGGATCGGTGGCAATGCGTTGTTGACTAGCGGCAATCAGTCGTTGCAGGTCGATTTTTTTATCGCCATAGCGGACAAAGGACACCGGCTTCACTTGATCCCAAGGCAGTGAATAATCAAGGTATTGTTCACCTGATTTCAAGTATTGAAACAGGCTGGGTAAGACAATATCTGACTCAACCCCTTTGTATTGGGTGGAACCACCATCCACCCGATAAAACTTCTGGATGGTGACTTTGAGGGCGCCTAAGTCTTCGTATTTGCGCAGTTGAAGAATTGGCAGATTCTCGTTCATATCCACCAAGGTCTGAACAGTCCCCTTGCCGTGAGTATGCTGACCGCCAATGATGACCGCTCGACCGTAATCCTGAAGGGCGGCTGCCACAATTTCTGAGGCTGATGCGGAAAACTGATTCACCAATACCACTATGGGCCCGTCATAGACAATGGTCGGATCTTCGTCTCCGAGTGTTCGCTGAACACCGGAACTGTTTTTCACCTGCACCATGGGCCCGATTTTGATGAAAAGACCAGCAGTATCAACGGCATCCACCAGGGAGCCGCCGCCGTTATTGCGCAAGTCAAGGATCAGGCCGTTAATGCCGCCCTTTTTCAGCTCTTCGATGGCCTGGCGGGTGTCATCGGTGCAGTTTCTGGCCGCATTGCCATTCTTGGTACCTTCAAAATCCCGATAGAAACTGGGAATGGTGATATATCCAATTTTTTCCCCGGCATCTCCTTTACCTTTAGCCTTATCTTCTGCTTTACTATTGATTGTACTGGTATCAGTCTCTTCGAGCAGGGTTGCTTTGACAAAGGTTTCTTCTATCTGCACCACCTCACGAACGACAGGAATAAGCACCTTGACCCCATCTGGTTTTTTCACGGTTAATCTCACCTCGGTGCCTTTGGGCCCACGAATCAGGCGCACGGCGTCGCGTAACCGCATATCAGTAATCTCCACTGCATCACCATCTTTCTGGGCCACCTCAAGGATAATATCTTCGGCCTCCAGTTGCCCGCCCTTGGCCGAGGCGCTGCCGGGGATTATGGAGACCACCTTGATATAACCATCCTCTTCACGAAGAACAGCCCCAATGCCTTCCAGGCTACCGCGCATGTGGATATCAAAATCTTCCTTGTTGTCAGGCGGCATATAGTTGGTGTGGGGATCAAAGGCCCTGGCCACTGCGTCGAAATAGCGGTCAAAGTGATCTTGAATGGTCTCTTGATGCAGGCGATGAAAAAACTCCTTATTTTGTTTAGTCACCCGCTCTTTGGCTTCTTTCCACAGGGTCTCGTCGCTCTTTTTCTCCTTGGCTTTTTCCTGATCGGCTACGGCATCTAAATAGCGAGAAAGCACCTGTTCTTTGAGTATCTTGCGCCAATATTCCCGCAAATCGTTTTGATCTGTGACAAAGGAAAGTTTTTCAGGGTCGGTCTCAAAAGACTCCTTTCGATTGAAGTCTATTTCAGCGGCCAGGATCTCGGGGATCATCTTTTCCACCTGCCCAATCCGCACAGACAGCAGGTCAAAACCCTCTTGCGGCAGTGTAATATCGCCTTGCAACAATTCGTTATCTATCAGCAAGGCATAGCCTTTGAGGATATCCACATCATGCTGCAAAAGGAATCGCTTTTGAAAGTCAAGCTGCTTGAGATAGAGCTCAAAAGCCGCCTTGCTCAAGGAGTCATCCATCTGCTTGTCACTGAAATGTATGTCTGGCAATTGTTTGCCAATCATGTAGCCAATGATTTTATTGCGGTTTACATCGGTCGTGTCCAGTCCGTTTGTCCAGCCAGAATAGGGACACGACATGAGCACACTCAGGCACAAGAGGCTGCAAAGGGAGAGAGCGGAGCGATTTTTCATGGAATGTGAACCGATAAAAGGAAAAATGGTCTGGCTTTACTTGTCGTGAAATCAATGGTATCTCAAAAAGACTGTTGCCGAAGAAGCAAAGAACTTTTTGTCCCGTGCCATTTACGACCTGTTATTCCGCCCCATTTAGTGTCTAATTGCAAAAGTTTTCGGTACTTACCCATTCGAACAATATGTTGTTTCTACTGTGAAAGTTATGTCGAAATCTGTTGGCAATTATTGCTATTAAGCAATAGCTTAACCGAATGAATATTCTGCGAATGATGGCTTAACAAATAAAAAACGAAAAAATTTACCAGAATCTGTTCATAAACACCATGACAAAAACACTATAAAGATGGCGATGATGAAAAAACTCCAGACCAATCTTGCCCAATTCGTCAAAGAGCGCAATTGGGAGCGGTTTCACTCTCCTAAAAATCTGGCTATGGCCCTCAGTGTCGAAACCGCAGAATTAGTGGAGATTTTTCAGTGCAGACCTCGTAAACAACATGCCAAAAGCGTCATTTTTTTTGGACATTTGTTATTGGCTCTTCGCCGACCTCAACGACTAGCCATTTTCCGGCTGGAGTGCGTGCTCCGAGATTTGTCAATTTGCGACAAAGGAGCTCTTGCGCACATCTGCGCTTTGGTTGTTGCAGCGGTTCAAGTCGTACCGTAACTTCAGCCTTGGTAGACTTGATCCAGCCATGACAATTTGTGATTGCATAAAACAGATCCACCAGCTCATTTTCCTCAACACAATGCGGGCGGAGCCAGTCCACCATCTGCTTTCGGGCATTCCAGACAGAAGA
>DYDK01000213.1 GCA_020717935.1 Desulfocapsa sp. | reverse complement strand
TCGCTTTGGGATTGCCTCACTGTTACATGGAGCAACTATGCGAAAATCGCTGTTCAATAGACAAAGATGTTCAACACGCCATAGCGTCAATGAGAAAAATGGCGAAACCCATAGGGGCGTTGTGTATCGCCCCTGTTCTTCTTGCGAAGATAATACCCCACATAGAAGTGACCATAGGGAATGAACTGGGGGTTGCCAATACGATTCATACTATGGGAAGCACACATCACAACGCAGCCGCAGACGAAATTGTCGTTGATACGGTCAACAAGATAGTGACGACACCATGTTATATGCTTGCATCCTCCATCTCCCAGATCGCCGAGGGAACACAACGACTCGTGAAAGCGATCCTTAAACTAGTATGACCATACAATCTTGAGAAAAATGATCGGCGAAGGCGAGGGTCAGGCGAATAAAATCTTCCAAACTCAAATCTTCAGCTCGGGCTGATGGTGAGAGCTCAGCTTGACGAATAACGGCTTCGGTGCGTTGTTTTATTGTGCCCCTCTCCTCTTCACTGGAGCTCGGGAAAATATGAGCCGAGCTCAGAGTGTTGACCAGGGTCTTGCGGCGCTGGCTGAAAGCGCCCCGAACAACCCGATGCAGCAAGCCATGATCGTAAGGGGGAAGGGATTTAATCTGCTCGGCCTGTTGGTCAAAATCAATACGAACCACCACCGAATCAATCTTGGGGCGGGGGTGAAATTCCGCTGGTTTCAGGGTCAGCAGCCTGGTAACGGTGGCACAGGCAGACAAAAGTACCGTGGGCACCCCATATTGCTTGGTGCCGGGCCGGGCGGTCAAGCGGTCGGCCACCTCTTTTTGCAGCATGATGGTCGCCCACGCCATCTTTTCCTGATTTTCGATCAGTTTGAACAGAAAAGGATTGGAGATAGAGTAAGGGAGATTAGCCATGATTTTGATTGATCCCTGGCACTTCTCGAAAAGAGCGGCAAAATCAGCCTTTAGCACATCCTGGTGAATCAGTGTCACATTCTCCGGCAGATCGCTCTCTTCCTGATGATAACGGATGATGCCACTGTCAATTTCAAGGCCAATCACCTTTCTTGCGACCCGGGCCAGGGGTCTGGTGAGGGCCCCTAGTCCCACACCCACCTCCAGAATGATGTCATCATTGTGTATCCGTCCCGCATGAACAATGGCCTCTGCGGTTCCCCTATGGACGAGGAAATTCTGACCAAAGCGTTTTTTGGGGGCCAGTTGATGTTTTTCAAGGGAAGAACGGGTATTGTGGGGAGCGGTCATTGATTTTCCATTGTGTGATCAGTTGAGTTTTCGGCCCTGACGGAACATGTCAGCGTATATTTCCGGCAAGTTGTGTCGCCGTAAAGCCTCTACTACCTCTTCAACAGGGTACGAAATCCGGTGGAGTTGCACCTCAATACTGGTTCCGGTAATGGTAAGGAGGGCGCAACTTGCTTGCGGATTCCCGTCAAACATGCGTCCGGCGCTGCCGGGATTGATAAAGTGCGTGCCGCCGATACACTTATAGTATGGTGAATGGGAATGGCCGGTGACGACAATATGGCAATCCGTCAGGGAGCTGAGCTCCTGAAACCGGCTGTCCGGTGTCTGGGCAAAGAGCAACTCCCGTGGATGATCAGGACTGCCATGAAACAGGCCGATAATGATGCCGTTCAGATTCAATTCGTGCGACTCCTTCAAAGAGAGCAGATAGCGTTGACTTTGCTCATTCAAGGACTCAACCGTTGACCGGTACATGATCCGTTTTTCCTCGTCATGGGGTTTTTTGAAACTCTTACCGGCAAGCAGGGTCAGCGCTTTATGATCGGTGTTCCCAAGGATAGAAAAGGCCTGTTTGTCGTACAGCCATTGCAATGTTTCATTGGGAAAAGGGGCATACACAGTGGAATCGCCGCTGTTGCAGATGGCATCAAAGCCCATGCCGTTTCCCTCGGCAAAATACCGCTCAATAGCCAGCAGAGCCGGCATATTGCCGTGAATGTCGGCGAGAAGAAGGATTCGCATACGAGGAAATGGTGAGGTAAATGGCATACGGTTTGTATCACGCCAAGTTTATTTGCAACACAACATCTTTATTGAAAAACATTTCGAAATCATCAGCTACCCCCGCCAAAAAACGCTGGAATGAAAAAGAAAAAACAGCTATTCGGGTTTGGCTGAATGAAATTGTTACATCACCTTTTTGATTTTACTGTCACACCGGAGGCAGAACTGAAAGCCGTCCTTATTGTAACTGCACTGATCACAATAGTATCTGTCGCATTTTGGGCACTCATAAATCGCATGTGTCATCTCCTCCGTACGCTGACTTATCTCGCCAACCAAAGCCCCGCAGTAATCGCAGTTGAGACTCAAATCTTCGGGCCCTGGCATGTCATTCTGGATTTTCTTTTTCATTGATTCTGTTTCCTATTTCTTGGATGTAAGGCAAACTGCAAGATAAAACAAGCCAATACAGAACTATAAATTTCAATATTATCAATATTTTAACTTAGCACTTTGGAAGCATTTAATATTGCCGTTCGCCTCACATTTCGATATGAAATGTTTTCAAGGCGTCAAGGCATCATGCAAACTCTGCTTAAATTTGTTCTCATCAACCACGCTATAAAATGGAACGCCAATCAGTCTGTATTTACTTGCTTGCCCAATAGTCTTGAATTCAAGAATTTGCCCCTTGAACTTTTTCGTCACTTCAAGAAGAAACTCCTCTTTCCATTTATCATGCTCAGTCAAATGACTACCTTTTGGTTCGACAAAAATCTGATAGGTCAGCATGTTGCCGCTTTTTTCCCGCAGGAAAAGAACAAAATCAGGTTCAAATGCCTGCCCATTGGCAAAGCTGTAAATCTTGAAATGCCTTTCATTACGAAGAAGATAAATTCCGGTATAATCAACCTTGAGGATGTCCATCTGGCGATCCAACATACGAACAAAGGCCTTTTCTTCGCTGGTGCCGTAATTGGGTGATGTCACCAATTAGTTGACATATCGCTCCAGTTCTAATATCATCTGATTG
>DYDK01000007.1 GCA_020717935.1 Desulfocapsa sp. | reverse complement strand
TGGTAGTGGAATAATCGGAAAAAATATCTTTACTGGCTGGTAGCTGGATGGTGACACTCTGTTTTTGCTTGTACAAAACGGCATGCATATTTTGTGCCACGGATTCAGGATATTGACTGGGAAAAACGCAAGTCTGGTCAAAGGTTGCCCCGTCTCATGCTCATGAATCTTTGTGTTCGATAAATAAGGGAACCGATGGGAAGAGGGTAGGGTCGGTGTGGGGGATAAAGCGGGCACCGGAAAAACGAATCATGAATTCATGATTCACATTAAGTTCGATGTAAGTGATTTTGTTAACAATGTCCAGGCAGGACTGGCGAGCTGATCGTGCCAGCAAAACCTGCTCAGCCCCTTGAAGGGAACTGTTGCCAATGGCTCGATATACAGAAAGGGCAAGGTCAGGAAGCATGCCAATGGTAATGGCCGAGCGGGGATTGATGTGATTACCAAAGGCCCCGGCGACACAAATTTCTGCCAGATCACTAAAATTAATGCCCACTTGATTGATCAAGGTTGCCAGAACCGCATACGAAGCAGCCTTGGAGCGGAGCAGGGCATCGAGATCAACCTGTTCCAAGAGCACCTCATCATTACTCTTTGCTCCAGTGGAAGGGATCACAACAAAGGCCCATACTCCATTTCGTAACACGACATGCTTATGGAGAAATGCCGTTCGAGCCGGATTGTCTGAGATTTCATCAGGGCGGCAATGTTGGAATTTACCACGAATATCAATAACTCTGGCCAGATACAGAGAGGCCACCAGATCAATGATGCCCGATCCACACAGGCCGCAGGCTGGGGCATCGTCAATGGTTCGCACCTCCATTGCATAGCTGACAGGGTCAATGGTTACGAACTCAATAGCCCCGGGCGCTGCCCGCATCCCCATACGAGTAACCCCGCCTTCAAGCGCCGGACCAGCCGCTCCGGCGCAGGCAATCAGCCAGTCTTGGTTGCCAATCACTACCTCGGCGTTGGTACCCACATCAATGAGCATTCGGGTTTGAGGATTTGTGGAAAGACCGGTGGCCAGGATTCCGGAAATGAGATCCCCGCCAAAATAGCTGCCAATGGAAGGCATGATCCACACCGGAGCGGCCGGATGAATAGTTATACCAATTTCCCATGCCTCCAACGGCTCAATCCAGTTTGCCAAAGGGATATATGGCTCGCGGATAATATAAAAAGGATCCAGGCCAAGGAAAAGATGAGTCATGGCAGTATTGCCAGAAACCGAGAGGGCGCAAATGTCTTCGACATCCATGCCACCTGCCGCTGCCAGCGTGGCCGCCAGCTCATTGATACAGAAGACGATGCTCTGTTGGAGAGTGGTTAGCCCAGGATCTGTAAAGTCGGGCGCGACCGTGTGCATCTGTCTTCTGATGCTTGTTGCCTGATGGATGCGGCTGAGAATATCGGCTCCATATTCGATCTGGTTGTTTTCTCGGGTGGCAGTCGCCATCGTTTGACCGGTCAGGAGATCAATAAGGGTCGCCTCCAGACCGGTGGTTCCCAGATCAAGGGCCATGGCTGGAAGAATCTGTGGACATTGCGACAAGAAATCGGCCAGAACCCAACGGTCGGGGAGATCGTTGACCAGGGCCACTCCCGTAAATCTGGAGTGACGAAAGCGTCGACACAGTGGCACCACCCGCCTCAAGGGAATATCCAAGGGGCGCTCGTCAGGCAGATTGGCCGTGATGGCCCGTCTCAAACGATCCAGGTCGGCCGTATTGTCCTGTAAACTTGGGGGGGGAGCCATTACCGCAACGGGCAGGACAAAGGGGATATTTTTCTGAATACTTTTTTTTTCTAACATGGTGTTTCTCTCTCTCTCTCTTGCTCGTGCTTGAAACTCGAAGGGGCCACCCTGCCTTCTTCTTGACGAGAACGGTGGATAATGGTACCCATAGAATCGCAAATTTTAGCTCAAGTTGTCAATTGAATGGATAGAATCTGTCACCCATGTGACATACCCCGAGGTGTGTTTCCTACGGGGTACATGGAAACCAGGTAGCTTGGGTTCAAGTCAATGATATTCAATTCAAGGCGATACAGATACAACAAACCGATCTTGTGGCCATCCCACCCTTAACCATCACAGCGACCAGTAGAAATCCTCATTGTGTTACTACTTAACCGTTACATTCTCACTCAATTTGTCAGAATATTCTGTGCTGTTGCCTCTGGGTTTGTCGCCATCTATCTGCTTGTCGATTTCTTTGAAAAGATCGATGATTTTATCAGTGCTGGCAAGCCGATGGCGGTCATCCTGAATTTTTTTATTTTGAGCATTCCTTTTATCATTGATCAACTCGGCCCTGTGCTCATTCTGCTCTCGGGGGTCATCACCCTGGGCCTGCTCAATCATCACCGTGAACTGACGGCCCTCATGGCCGGCGGGGTGCCCTTGCGCACTATTGTCAAGCCCTTGCTCATTGGCGGGAGCCTTTGCACTCTGCTCTTTCTGGGCATGGCTCAATGGTTGCTGCCAGCGACCATTTCCACGACGAATACTATCTGGTTTGAAAATGTCAAAGGGATGATTCCCTTGGGAATTTTTCGCAATGGCCGTTACTACTATAAAGGGCGTGAGGGATTTTACTCTTTTGCCCGACCTTACCCGCAACAGCCCGTTTTTGCCAATTTTTCCTACTCCAAATGGACGGAAACCCATCAGTTGGCATCACTCATCAGCGCTGAATTTGCCGAATGGAAGAATAGGGAATGGATCATCCACAACGGTCAAACCCAGGTTCGTGATGCCAAGGGTGGGTACCAGACCCGCATTTTTACCGAGGAAAAGATTCTTTTGCCCGAGACCCCTGACAATTTTTTTGTTCCTAAATATGAGGCCTCCGAACTGTCCATAACTGCCCTTTATCAACGAGTCTATCGGCAGCGAACCAATGAAGACAAGGTGAAGGCCTGGGCCGATTTTTATGGACGCATCTCCTATACCCTCCTCGGTCTTCCCTTGCTCTTACTCGGTTTACCGGTATTGCTGATTTCGTATCGACGCTGGGGGCGCGACCTTTCCGTTGCTATTCCGGCAAGTTGCGGGCTCGCTTTTGTCGCCTGGGGGTTCTGGGGGGCCATGCAATCCCTGGCCCGCGCCAATTACATCAATCCCTTGCTGGCCGCCGTTGTTATCCATCTCCTCTTTGGCAGCGCCGGCCTCTTTCTCCTGCGTAAACAAAAGGGCTAAACAGCGACTGATGGAAAATTCCCCACCAAAGAATCAAACCAGCAGACGAGTCGGTATTGTTGGCATTCCGCCTCTGTCGGTCATTGCTCAGTTAGAGGCACGGGGAGATTTTATTTTTGATCTGGATGAACCCCTTGTCAGACGAGATATTGAACTGGCTTCATCCCATCTGCCTCGGGTGTTTTGCGCTATCCTGCGAACGGTGGTTATCAATGCCATCAGTCTGCAACTTGATCAGATTTTTATTGATGTGGGTCCGGGAAAATGTGATTGCGCCCTGCATACCGCCACTATTCTCGCGGATATTTTACCGAAGACAACGGTGATCAGGACCAGAAATCAAGATCTCGTTGACTTTGGCACCCCCGTGTGCACGACCAGAATGGCGTTAACAGAGAAGATCAGCGCCATTACCCGTTCAGTCCAATCGGCCAGAAAAAACCAGAACCAAGAGACCTGTATTCCGACTGCTGGATTTTGGGGGGTACCCCCACGGGATTTTTCCTTGCTCAATCTCTTCCCTGAGACCACCCATGTTTTTGGTTGGACCCGTTGCATGGAGAATAAAACCCCCGATAATTACCCCTTGGAAAGCCTTTATAATCCTGACATCCCCACCGTCTTTTTTGCCCAGTCCTTCTGTGCGAAAACCGCACTGGCCAGACATCTGGCTGGCAGACATCCGCACGGACTTTTTGTTGATTGCGATGTGACCGCCAGTAACAGCGCCAAGGCCAAGATTGAAGCCTTTCTGGAACTCTCAGGTCAAACGCCAAAGGGTAGAGGGCGCCCCACAGGAAATCCCCTTGGGGGACAGAAGGCTGATTTTATCCTCTTCCCTTCCATCATTTGTCTTTTCCTCTCTGCCCTCTGTTCTCTGTTTTCTGTCCCCCAGGGGCACTTCCTGCGGGGTGTCCTCTGATAATGCTGCTCGCCGATTTTGGAACCACCTATTGCAAACTTTGGGATACTGCCACTCGTGTCCCGCAACTGATCCCCACCAAAGAGATCGGCCAGGATTTGCAGGTGGATATTGCCACGGGCCATAATGGCAAACGACATGCCAGGATATATCTCAATGAACTTACGGCCTTAGCCCGTGGTGGCGAGGCCTTGATTGAGGCCGATCATTATACCCTGCTTGATTGTGGCAGTCGCGACATCAAATTCATCTGCTCCAATCAGGGCAAAGTAGAAAATATGGGCTGGAATGCTGAATGCGGCGCCTCCATGGGATTTACCATTGAACTGCTGGAAAGATATTATCATCTTGATTTCAGTGCCATGCAGGTTCCGGCCAGTTCATTTTCAGTGACATGCGGGGTTTTGGGCATGAGTCATATCTTCGATGCCGTGGTGAGTGGAGAAAGCGAGGCCGTGGCCGTGGCCAAGTTTGTCAAAGGCATTGCCCTGAATGCCTATACCTTTGTCGGTAGCCCTGAAACCCTCTATCTTTCCGGCGGTCTTTGTCACAATCCCCTGTTTGTCGCCTCATTCCCCTGTAAGGTGGTTTGTCTGGGGCGTTTTGTTCTTCTCCAAGGGCTGTATCAAAGGGCAGGTGACAGCTAAGGCGAACGGTAGAATATAACAAGTCAATGTTGAGCAAAACAGAATAACATTATCAGTAGGTTAAAGGCTGTTTTTGGAACATTTAAAATTGCCGCTCGCCTAAGAGGATGACTTTTTGAATTACTTGGCTCCTGTTATCAGAACAACAGCCATCAGTGCCGCCAGCACAATTCGATACCAGCCAAACAGGGCCACACCCCGTCGTTGGAGAAAGCTGACCATCCACTTGACCGAGATCCAGGCCGAGATAAAGGCGCAGAAAAACCCCAACAGGGGAGCGAGCAGACCAAAATTGGCGATAATTTCGTGGCCGCTCTGGTAGCCCTCGTACATCGTTGCTGCTCCTAATGTCATCAGCCCCAGCAGGAAGCTGAACTCCACCGCTGCGGTCATTTCCGCTCCCATAAACAGACCTCCGGCAATAGTGGCCAGACTGCGACTAACCCCGGGCCACAGTGCCGCACATTGCATCAGGCCAATGCCCAACGCCTGTTGCCAGCCAAAATTCTCTATTGCCAGGCCATTTTTGTTCTGTGTTGTGGTCGCGTTGGTAGTGGTCTCACAATGTTTAGGTACATCATTTTTTTCCCGAAAATATTTTTTATCCAAAATCAGTAAGAATATCCCGCCAACAAACCAGGCCGCTGTTACCGGCCACATCCCAAAAAGACGACTTTTAATCACATCTTTGAAAAGCAATCCTCCCAGCACTGCCGGCAGAAAGGCAATGATCAGATGGGAGAACAGGCGAAGACCGCTGCTGTTTTTTCCCATTATTCCCAAAAAAATTTCACGGATGCGGTTGCGATACAGGCCCAGTACCGCCAGAATAGCACCGGCCTGAATCACAATGGCGTAGGCATTGGCCGCTCGTTTGGTGGCCGGATCATCGGTTAATCCGAGGATGTGTTCGGTTAAGAGCAGATGGCCGGTGGAGCTCACCGGCAGATATTCGGTGGCCCCTTCAACCACCCCGAGAATAGCGGCATCCCAGAGACTGAGGGAATGTCCGGTATCGTGCCTCTTCTGGGGCAGGGTTTTGTCATGCCCCGCTGGGGAGTCATTGCAGATACCGATGCCGCAAGCACTGATGAAAAGTGCCATAGCACATACACATTCGAAGAATACCGAAAGAAAACGATTGCCCGTCGTTTTTTGTTTCTGTTGTGTTTTCATCAATCAATGCCTTATTGGTCTCTTATTATGTTTTTTCTATCCATGCACCAATCTGTCTTTCACGCAGGCAGGACACTATCCGAAAATAAAAACAAGTCAACCGTTTTCCGTGTCAGGCCAGCAGGAACATAGAAGAATTCTGAACAAAAATTCAGAAAATTGTCAGTTGTTCTTTTGCTCCCATTCCAGTATCAAAGGGAACATCATGGTTAAAATTTTACTCATTGAAGATGAGCTCAAGATTGCAGGCGCCCTGAAGCAGTCCTTAGAAGCGGAGGGATATGCGGTGAGTGTTGCTGCTAATGGGGAAGAGGGATATTTCCTGATCAGCACTGATACCTTTGCCGTGGTAATCCTTGATCTCATGCTGCCGGGTCGGAATGGGCTGGAAATTCTTGCGGCGCTGCGCCGTCGTGACAATCAGACCCTGGTGCTGATTCTGACTGCTCGGGACACCGTGGAAGACCGGATTCTCGGACTAGACAGCGGGGCCGATGACTACATGGTCAAACCCTTTGCCACCAGTGAACTGCTGGCCCACATTCGGGTATTGTTGCGGCGGGGCCGCAGTGAGCAGGTTTTTCGTCTCCAGTTTTCCGGCCTGGATCTCGATCTTGTCAACCGTGAGGCCACGCGAGATGGAGTCGGGCTTGATTTGACTGCCAAGGAATTTGACCTGCTGGCGTATCTGCTCCGCCATCAAGGCCGTTTTGTCACCCGTAGCATGATTGCCCGCGACCTGTGGCAGGAAAGCGCCCGTGCTACTCCCCTTGACAATGTTATTGATGTCCATGTTGCCCGCCTTAGAAAAAAATTGATAAGGATTTTTCTGACAAGCTCCTGCACACTATTCGTGGAGTCGGATTCATCATCAAAAAAGAGGATGGGGTATGAACCGGCACCCGTTCACCGCCAGCATTCGCACCCGTATTACCTTGTGGCATCTTGCTGTTTTGATGGTCACTCTGGCAATTTATATCTTCTTTATTCAATCCTTTTTGCGGTACCAACTTGCCAGCGAACTCAAAATCAATCTTATCGAAGAGGCGGAGGAAGTGGTAACGCTTTTTCTCAAACGGGGAACGGATAGTCATTTTGTCTGGCGAGGTCATCAGGAAAGCGTTCAACAATCCTACTGGATTGCGGCCTCTCATATTGATGGGATTCTTATTTACCGTAATTTTACCCAAACCGATTTTGTCCTGCCGCCAGTTCCCCTCGCTGCCGCCAAAGAGCCCCGTTCCTTTCACACCCTGGCCCTGCCCGATGGAAACTCCTTGCTCATGTTGCAGGAATTACGACAGATTGACGGCGTTGATCTGGTGATCCGGGTTGGACGCACTACCAATCATATTTCTCAGGAATTATGGCATCTGCTGATGATTCAAGGACTCTTTTTCCCCTTGATTCTTCTTTTTGCCTGGGTCGGCGGCTACTTTATCGCCGGACGGGTTTTATTGCCGCTCCAAAAAATTATCGCCCGGATCCACTGTATCACCGCCAATCAACTGCATGAACGGCTCCCCATTGACAATGCCAACGATGAATTGGGCCATCTCTCTTTCACCGTCAATGAACTTTTGGAAAAATTAGAGCGCTCCTTCAGCCAGATGCGTCAATTCACCGGTGATGCCTCCCATGAATTGCGGACTCCTCTGGCTGCCATGCTCAGCGTGGGCGAGACTGTTCTGCGAGCCCCCGTGAGCGCCAGAGAATATCAGGATACCATTGCCAGTATGCTGGAGGAGGTAGATAAAATGAATCATCTGGTGGGAGACCTCCTGACTTTGGCTCGTGCCGATGGTGATACCATTCATCCCGTTTTTGAAAAACTGGATCTGGGACAGGTGGTAAAAGAGGAAACGGCTCGGCTTGAAATCCTGGCAGACGATAAAGGGCAATATCTGACGGTTACTATTCATCAATCGTGTTCGGTCTGCCTTGATCGGGCCATCTTCCGGCAGGCCTTTGCCAATATCCTTCATAATGCCATCCATTATGCTCCAACCCAAACCACCATTGCGGTTGTGGTGGATGCCAGTCCGAAGGACTGTTGGGTAGAGATTATCGATGCCGGGCCGGGCATAGCCGTGGAACATCAGCGCCGTATTTTTGACCGTTTTTATCGAGTGGATCCCGACCGCTCCCGCAATACCGGCGGCTCCGGCCTCGGACTCTCCATTGCTCAATGGGCGATTGCTATTCATGGAGGAAAGATTTCACTTACCAGCGCCGTTGGCCGTGGCAGCAGCTTCCGCATCGTCCTTCCCATCTCGTTGGCGGATACGCCTTGCCCCGCCAGTTTTTCATCAACAATGAGCAAGGGTTAAAATAAAAATGATGTTTGTCTTTTTTTGACGGAGGACTTCCCTTATCCGCCTCGTCTTTACCGCAGGTATTCGAATCACATCACCATTTATGCAAGGATACCCCATGAAATTTCTGACAAAATACCGGACAACAATCTCCAAATGGTTTGCAGTTGCTATTTTCGCTCTGCTTTTAACCAGCACCCATTCCTGGTCTGAAACCTCACTGCTGGACCCCAGTATGGAGTATGTTGGCCTGACTCTCATTGTCATCGGGGCCTTCGGCCGGGTGTGGACCTATCTCTATATCTGTGGCCGGAAAACAGATGAGCTGGTTGTTATCGGTCCCTATTCAATAACCCGTAACCCCTTGTATCTGTTCAGCCTGATTCTGGCGGTGGGGTTTGGCTTTGCCTCTGAAAATCTGATAGTTTTTGCCTTGATCCTGCTCCTTTTTGGCTGTGTCTATCCAGTGACTATTTCGAGCGAGGAAGAAGAACTGGCAAGACGACATGGCGAAGCGTTTCGCCATTATTGTCAAACTGTGCCTCGCTTTATCCCGCGAACGCTCACCCTGATCCAGCCGACTCGTTATACCGTTCATCTTGATCAATTTGGACGAGTTTTTATTGATTCTCTTCTTTTTATCAGTTTATTTATTTTCATGGAAACCGTTGAGGGTCTCCATTTTTCCGGCATTCTCCCCACTTTTTTTCTGGTGCCGTGAATAGCTGTTGACTTCTTGCTTGCTGGAACCCGTGAATCACAGTATATTTACACGGCTTATCTGTTGTGGTTACTGAATCTTGCTTGCTGAGTCAATCCCATAGGGCGCTTAATAAATTCCAACGAGAAAAAATGGAAAAAACATTGATGTTTCCATCGTGATTCCTCTGTACAATGAAGAGGGGAATGTTGCAGAGCTCTATCGTGAACTCAAAGAAGTTTTGAATCGTGAGAAATTCTCCCATGAGATCCTTTTGGTCAATGATGGCAGCAGTGACCGTACCACCCAGTTGATCAGCGACCTTCATGGTAATGACCCTTGCGTTACGGTGATCAATTTTCGCAGAAATTTTGGCCAGACCGCCGCCATGTCAGCTGGTTTTGATTATGCTCAAGGGAAAGTGATTATCACCATGGATGGGGATTTGCAGAATGATCCCGCCGATATTCCGCTCCTGTTGGCCAAGATTGCTGAGGGGTATGATGTGGTAACTGGTTGGCGGTTTGCCCGCAAGGACCCGTTTCTCAATCGCAAACTCCCGTCAATGATTGCCAACAAGGTTATTTCAACCATTACCGGCGTGCATCTCCACGATTATGGCTGTACCCTCAAGGCCTTCAAGCTGAAAATCACACAGAATATTAAACTCTATGGGGAAATGCACCGTTTTATTCCGGCCATTGCCAGTGGTATGGGGGCGGCCATTGCCGAGGTCAAGGTCAACCACCGCGCCCGCAAATACGGAACCAGTAAGTATGGGATTTCACGAACTGTGCGTGTTATTCTTGATTTAGTGACCGTCAAGTTTCTTCTCAGTTACGCCAATCGTCCCCTGCATGTTTTTGGTCTGATCGGCATGATTTCATCCAGTACGGGCGCCTTTTTACTCGTTTTGCTTGCCATTCAACGACAACTCTACCGTATTCCCATGGGTGATCGTCCGATGTTGATGATGGCTGTGTTGTTGATTTTTATTGGGGTCCAGTTTGTGACCATTGGTTTAATCTCCGAGATTCAGGTTCGGACATATCATGAATCCCAGAACAAACCTATCTATTATGTGAAAAATATATTGCAAAGAACATAGGTTGATTCATGTCGTTATTGAATATCTCTCTTTCTCATCTTTTACAGCTCAGAAAAGCTCTTCTGTTACAAACTTTCTTCTTTCTCTGTGTAGGGCCGATAGCAGTCTTTCTCCTGGCGTGTTGTGTTTCTGATGCCTGTGGCGCTGGCGTTCCTCAAACCCACCTTGTTCATTCTCTCGCCTCGTTTTTTCTCGAAAACAGCTCGTTTCCGCTGGAGGTGAATGTCTATGATCCCGCGGGAATAACAGAGGTTCGCTGTTATTTTCGTTTTGATAGCTCCGGGCCCTTTGTATATAGTGAAATGACGAGTGGCAAGGATGCTGCCTTTACGACTACCCTCCCAGCCGCCATTGCATCGGTGCAAAAAATTGAATATATCTTTCTGGTTGTCAACGGCCAGAAACAGGCCATCATTTCGTCGTTGTTTACTCTGAATAAGGCAAATACAGGTAACAGAACTGTCATCTCTTCACAACATCCTGATAAAAAATACTATCATTTACTCGCAGATATTGAGGGTGCAGAGACAGTTAAAGATTTCCTGTTACAGCCGAGCACAGTCAAGATTTCCCGTGTCTCACCCCAAAAACATTATGGCGTGCTGGCTGGGCTTTACTCTAAAGAACAGATCGGATGTGAGGTTGCTGAGGGATATTTTGGTGCGTTTCGGCTTGATGCGCAGAATAAAATAATGCCGATTAAGGGATATATTGTTCTGCGGCATTCTTGCGATTCTTTCATGCCTCAGAAACAACAAGCCCTGGCTCAGGGTGAGATTGCTTCTTTTCCTGCCACGACAGGGGATGATGAGGTGGTCTCTGCCCCTGATATCGCTGGGGATAATTGGAAAGGATATTTTTGGCGCAGCGATTTCTGGGCCGGCACCTTTGTCCCGATAACGGCCACTGTCACTCAGACTAAAGAAGGAATGGTCACTCTTATCACCAGCAAGGAGGGGCTGGGGCATGATTTTTCCGGCAATATAGACATCACAGGTCATATGTTGATGACTGATTCGTTTGACGATGAACTCTGGTCAACCTTTGAAGGTCCCGCCACTGAAGTATATATCAAGATTGAAGATTATGTTGAACCACCCTCGCTGCCGGACAATCCTGATCCCCCTCGCTACATCATCAAGCTGACTCGTGCGCCAAAGCCACCACCTCCTCCAGCGATTATCCAAGCCCTTTCCCTGCTCCTCTTGTAGTCAGATGTGATGGGATTTACAAAAAGAGGTGTAATTGAATTTGTCGTATTTTTGAAAACAAAAAAAGAAAAAATGTCTTCCTTTCAACCCCTTGTTGACATCGTTATTCCTCATTATAACGGGGTTGATTTCCTTGCCACCTGCCTTCGTTCCCTTTTCCAGCAGTCGTATTCCTTTTTTTCGATTACGGTTGTGGACAATGGTTCCTCTGATAGTTCCCTGGAATTTATCAGAAAAAATTATCCCCTTGTGCATATTATCAGTTGGCCTGTTAATAAAGGATTCAGTCCTGCGGTCAATGCTGGCATTCTCGCTGGAACAGCGCCCCTTGTTTTTCTTGTAAATAATGATACGGAGCTGGAGCTGGATTGTCTTGAGCATTTGGTACAGACGGCCATGATTCAAACAGAATATGACTTTTTTGCAGCCAAGATGATCAATTTTCACCACCGGCACCTACTGGATGGTGCCGGTGAAGGGTTTCTCAGGGGCGGAGCCGGATACCGGCTTGGCACCATGGAAAAAGATGACGATTTTTATCGACAGCCACGGCGGGTTTTTGGCGCCTGTGCCGGAGCAGCCTTGTACCGACGGGAATTGTTTGAAACCATTGGTCTGTTTGATGAGGACTTTTTTGCTTACCTGGAGGATGTTGATTTTAATGTTCGGGCCAATAGTCGGGGGAAGAAGTGTTATTTTGTGCCGGATGCCCGGGTCTTTCATATTGGCAGCGCCACTTCAGGGTCAAAAATCAATCCGTTTACCGTCAAGCTATCCACCAGAAATAATTTTTTTGTACTGGCGAAAAACTATCCTCTGTCTTTCTTTTTTCGTTTTTTCCCTGCTCTCTGTGTGTATCAACTTTTCTGGCTGGCCTTTGTCGTGAAGCGAAAGCAGTTTCCTGCATTCGTGCGTGGTGTGATCGAGTTTTTTACTTCTCTTCCCCTCATGCTCAAAAAGAGAAAGGAAGTTCTGGCACACATAACCCTCAGTTCTGATGAATTGGCACGCATCTTTGCTCTTGCTGAACGAGAGGTTGTCGTTTCCATCATGAAGCGAAGGCAGGCGCAAGGAAAAACCAATCGTTTTTTATGGGTATATCTTCGTCTGTCTGGCATAAAAAAAGAAGGGTCGTGGTAAAGAGAGGGTGGTTTCATGCAAACCGTTGCGGTAATTATTGTCACCCATAATTCAGGCTCAGTTCTGCCCCATTGTCTTCACGCCCTGGCCCGACAAACCGTTCCTGTTCGTGAAATCAATATTGTTGATAGTGGTTCCGATGACCTTTCATTTCTCCAGACCCTGCATGAACGAGAAAATATCCAGGTTATCACCACGAGTAATGTCGGCTTTTCCAGGGCGAATAATCTGGGATTTGAGCGAGTGGCTCCGTCCACTGACTATGTCCTTTTTTTGAACCCGGACTCGTTCCTGGCCCCTGATTGTCTTGCAACCGCAATCTCTGTATGTCAAGAGTATCCGCAGGCAGGGATGGTTTCCGGCAAGTTGAATGGTTATGACAGAGAACGAGAGAGGCCAACTGGCCAACTGGATTCAACCGGAATTTTTCGGAAATGGTATGGCCGCTGGTTTGATCGTGGTCAGGGTGAAGTTGACATAGGACACTATGATACTCCTGCCTTTGTTCCGGCCCTCTGCGGGGCATTGCTTTTTTGTCGCATGGATGCCCTGCGAAGCTTGCCTGGGCCGCCCTTTGATCCTGATTTTTTTTTATATAAGGAAGATATTGAGCTGAGCCTGCGCATGAGAAAGGCGGGTTGGAAACTGCTCTATCATCCACGATTGTCGGCCTTTCATTGTCGTGGCTGGAACCGGAAACGAGGTGCGATCCCGATGGAGCAGCGAAAGATGTCCGCCGTAAGCGAGATAACGCTCTACAAAAAACACCCCTCTCCCTATATGCTCTGGGCCATAGGCAAGTATCTGCTGGTTCGATTTTTTGCGGTGTAGTGGTGTGATTCAGGGTCTTCATCAATCATAGTGATTTTATGTTGTCATTTTCCCCCTCTCATGAAGGCCCGATCGTGTCAATTATCATTCCCACCTGGAATGGCGCGGCATCTCTACGGGAAGTGCTTGCTCTCCTTGGCCGCCAGACAACGGGGTTTCACGAGCTATTGATCGTTGATTCCGGATCGGATGACGCATCGGTTGCCATTGCCAAAGGATTTGGGGCCGAGGTGCTTGGTATTCCCCAAGGGGAATTTGATCATGGAGGCACCCGAACGATGATGGCTCAAAAAGCCAGAGGAGACATTCTTGTTTTTTTGACCCAGGATGCCATTCCCGCAAGCGCCGATGCCCTGGCAAAACTCATTGCCCCCTTGCTCGCTGATGCGAGCATTGCCACAAGCTATGGACGCCAGTTGCCGCACCCCGATGCCACACCCTTTGCCGCTCATCTTCGTGATTTCAACTACCCCTCTCAATCGGAACTTCGCTTGTTTGCTGATCGTCAAGGCCTGGGACTGCAAACCGTCTTTGCTTCCAATTCTTTTGCCTGCTATCGCCGCACCGCTCTGGCCGAGGTTGATTATTTTCAGAGTGGTCTCATCTTTGGGGAGGATACCTGCACGGTGGGTCGCCTGCTTATGCGGGGCTACAAAGTGGCGTATATGGCTGAGGCGATGGTCTTTCATTCCCATAACTATTCGTGTTTGCAGGAATTTCGACGATCCTTTGATATTGGTGTCCTGCATATCACCGAAAAATGGCTGCTGGACACCTATGGACGGGCCGAGGGAAGGGGTTGGCAATACCTCCAATCTGGATTATCCTATTTGCTCCATATAAAAAAAGGCGGGTTGATACCTGGTTTTTTGTGGCGGGTGCTGCTCAAATTTTTTGGCTATCAGTTGGGTCGAAACTTCTCGTTATGGCCGCACTGGCTGAATTCTCGCTTGAGTATGCACCGTTCCTGGTGGCAACGACACGGATAATTCCGTTGCTCGACTCCTAACGATATCTTTTCTGCAGGGCTAAAACTCACCATGAATATGCTGTCTTCCAATCTGCGAGAACAAAGCTCGGTCATGGTCAGGATTCTGCACCTGCTTGATATCGTGGTGGTGGGCGGTTACCTCTGGCTGCTCCTGGCCTGGTATGCCGTGCCCTGGTCATCGTATTACACCTATTTTCTGACGCTCACCCTGGCGCTGAGCCTGATCAGTTTTCAGTCGTATCAGCTCTATCGCTCATGGCGGGGATGGAAATTTTATCAGGAATTTGTGGTGATTCTCAAGGCTTGGGGAACGGTCGTCGGGGTTTTATTGTTCTATTTCTTTGTCTTCAAGATTTCCCATGCCTATTCGCGGGTGGTCTTCTTAATTTGGTCGCTCAGCACCCCTCTCTTGCTTTTTCTTCTCCATGTGGTCGCCAGAAAGTTCCTTCGTTATTATCGCTCACACGGCAAAAATGTCCGTCATGCCGTCATTGTCGGGGCCGGTGATCTGGGAGTGCGCCTGGCCAGGGAGGTGGAGGCCATTCCCTGGGCGGGTATTGAGATCATTGGTTTCTTTGACGATAAAATCAAGGAAAACGATGGAATGCAGGTTATGGGTAAACCGGTGTTGGGCGATATCAGCATGATTGCATCGTATCTGGATGTCAATGATGTTGATTATGTCTATATCGCCCTTCCCATGCGGGCCGAGAAGAAAATTTTTACGATTCTGCGCACCTGCCGCTCCCTTGGAGCCCGAATCTATCTAATTCCTGATCTCTATATCTTCGGCCTGCATCATGCAGAGATTCAATCCCTGGGCAATCTGATGATCCTTAATTTTAATCCCAATACCGAATGGAAACGAGGATTTGACATAATCTTCTCCATCCTGGCCCTGCTCTTTACCCTCCCTTTCACCCTGTTTATCGCTTTATTGATCAAATGTGAAAGTCGGGGCCCGGTTTTCTATCGCCATCGCCGGATTGCCGCCGCTGGGAAGGAGTTTAACTGTCTCAAGTTTCGTACCATGTGTGCCGGAGCTGATAAAAAATTGCAGGCCATGCTTGCTGAAAATGTGGAATTGCGAGAAGAGTGGCAACGAACATTCAAGTTGAAAGATGATCCCCGTGTAACCCGGGTGGGACGGTTTTTGCGCCGCACCAGCCTTGACGAGTTGCCCCAGTTTGTGAATGTCCTCAAGGGAGAGATGAGCGTGGTGGGGGCGCGGCCTATTGTCGCCCGTGAGTTGAATGATTTTTACAAGGAAAGCGCTGGCCGCTATTGCTCGATGAAGCCGGGAATCACTGGCCCCTGGCAGGTAGGGGAGAGATCGGATGTGGAAAACTATAATGAACGGGTAGAGATGGACGATTGGTATATTCTGAATTATTCCTTGTGGACGGATCTGAAAATTATCGCCAAGACCGTGAGCTGCATGTGGCGGGGAAAAGGGGCGTATTGAGGTTGCAGTCCAAAACTATGGGCTTCGTGGACAGTCCAGCTCACCCCCCAAAAAGGACTTCCTTGTATGATAAAGTGACAAACAAAATTTTCCCGCCAAACACTCCCGGCACGGGTTCCTGCCGATCAGCCTCAGAGGCCATGGCGCAGCAGCCGACGGCGGAATTTTTCACTGCCGCCGACCCGGCAGCGGCCAGACGCAGACACTGCACACTCCCCCGTTCGGGGCAGTCGAGCTCCATCACATAACAGCTCGGCACCGAAATCAGACCGGCAAGCCCGGCAAGAAAGATGAAGAAAAATGCCAGATAATGTTTCATAAACGAATTGTAGGGTGATTGAGAATGGATATCAAGAGCTCACTCATCCCTATAAAGATGTTGCAATTTTCCTTTTTGCGTATAAAATAATTTGTTTGCTTAATGTATATCTTTCGGGATTGACTGTGCTGGTTTCCCGGTTGCAAAGAAGGTTGATTCTGACGGCAGGCAAAGATATGTCCTGCCGTTTTAGTTTTTTATTGAGTTAGTGCTTGAACGGAAACCTCAAGAGTCGTGACACGCAAGGCTCTCAAAGGGTTTTCAGAAACGAAGATTTCACATAACCTTGTTGCCCTC
>DYDK01000212.1 GCA_020717935.1 Desulfocapsa sp. | reverse complement strand
AAACATTTACGCACAATATCTTCGGTTTTCACCAAAAAATATATGGCGCATATTTACATTTTCTTTTGAACCGCAGATGGTTGTTCACACCTTCACCTTATCAGTCTTTATAGTGTGGGTGAGTTCTTTTATTCTCTTGTCCATTGAAAAGACTTTTTCCAAGCGTATTGTTGTAAAATTTTTGGCCCTTATTTTTGTTGTTGCGGCTGTTGTGCTTATGAATCCAACGGGTAAGGCGGGAATGAGTGAAAATGGGTTTATTCTTATTCATTTTGCTCTCTTTGTCCTTGTCAGCGGGTTGCTTATGCAGCGCTTTATTGAAAAAAGTGTCTTGTCAGGGCGATAGGTGTTTTAGTTGTGCTTTGTTTCTCGGTATTTGTCTTGGAGCAATTGCGCCAGCCTGTTTTATCAACTCCCTATAAAGTTGCAAAAAACAGGTGGAAACAATATCGTGTTTTCATGGAACCTGAGGAAGGAGGGATGTATGACTTCATCCGTTCGCTTACCAAAAAAGAGGGCGATTTACTCTGCCTGGTTTTTAATCCTCTGCATTATATCAAGTCTGATCGCCTTCCAGCCTCAGGACATTTTTATTATCTTCCCTGGCAGGCTTCATATAATCGTAAACCCATCGCTGGATACAAGATAGATATCTGCGAAGATATGCAATCTCATGCCCCTGCTGTTATTATCTTTGATAACTGGAAGGTCTGGGGGTATCTTCCCATAGAAAGATATGAGTCGTGTGTTGCAAGAATCATTGCTGATAAGTATGTCGCAATGAAAAATAATAAGGAATTGTTTGTCCGAAAAGATATTCTTGTTGATAATTCAGGTACAGTAGGTGACGATACAGCAAAAATGCTGCCCAGTATCTCTCTTGGGCCTTTTTCTTCAATACCAGTAGTGATGACGACAGGCCATCAGGGTTACAACGCTGGTCTGAAACGAATCGGGGTGAGGCTGGAAACATATGGAAAAAAACACGGCGGTGTGGCAAAATTAAAGCTGAAAGGGCCTGATAACGACGAGTTTACGCAAGAATTTGCCCTGTCAGAACTGGTTGATAACAGATACCGATATTTTGATCTCGATTCAAAACGCTACACGGCAGGAGAAATCAGTTTTCTGTCCGGGGGTGGGATCAGTGCCTGGGAGAGTCATAATGAAAAAGGCGACATCTCGACATGTATAAGCTATGAATATGCAGATGGTAAACGACGATTTACCCCAGGTTGTCCTTTATATTAATCTCTCAAGAGGTTGGCTGTGTCAGAAAAATCAACACTCAAACAACTGAATCCGAAAAAAATCCTGATTCGTTCGACGAACTGGATTGGCGATGCGGTCATGACTACGCCGGCGGTTCGTACGATCAGGGAGAATTTTCCTGATGCCGAAATCACCATGTTGGCGGTGCCCTGGGTGGCTGATATTTTTCGGCTTAATCCTCTGGTTGATCGGGTCATGGTCTATGATAAAAAGGTGCTGTATCAGGGAAAGATCAAAGGGGTGTTGAAATTGGCGCAACATTTGCGACGGTATCATTTTGATGCCGCTATTCTGTTGCAAAATGCCTTTGAGGCGGCTTTTCTTGTCTGGATGGCCGGCATACCTGTGCGGGCCGGTTTTAAGCGAGATGGTCGCAGCCTGTTTTTGACCCACGGGGTGGAGTTGACTCCCGCTATTCGTGCCCGACATCAAGTTCATTATTATCAATCTTTATTGGCCGGTTTGGGCCTGGATAGAGGGCCGGATAGCCTGCACCTGCCACTTTCTCAAGAGTTGATCGGATGGGCCAAGGGGTATATTGAATGTTTGCAAGGGCAGGCAGGATTTTCCAGCGCCGACGGGAAAGGAGTGTCTCCGCAGGCGCTGTCGCCTGAGAGTCGCCGTGCCATGCCGATCATTGGTTTGAACCCAGGAGCGGCCTATGGGCCGGCAAAACGATGGCCCGCAGAAAAATTTGCTCAGCTGGCCGCCATCATTGCCCATCATTACGGGGAAAGCGGTTGTCTGATTCTGGTTTTTGGCACCAAAGATGATAGCGAGGCGGCTTGCTCTATCAAGGAATTTTCAGTGCGCACACCATTTCATGTTATTGATATGACAGCTAAAACAACCCTGCAACAGGTCATGGCTCTGATTCATTGCTGTCACGCCTTTGTGACCAACGATTCCGGTTTGATGCATGTCGCCGCTGGCCTGAATACCCCCACCATTGCCATCTTCGGCTCTACCGATCATATTGCCACCGGCCCGTTTTCTCAGCGGTCCGTAGTCATTCGCAAGGAAATGGCGTGTAGTCCCTGTCTGCAAGCCCAGTGTCCGCAAGGGCATTTGCGTTGTCTGGAAGAGATCAGTAGTCAAGAGGTATATGCTGAACTGGCAAAGGTGCTTCTTCACGAGGCAATGGCCTCGTCCTTATCGGAGGACGGTGAATGCTGAAAATAACTTCCAATACACCGCCAACGACACCATCCCTTCGACCGGCAGTTTTTCTTGATCGAGATGGGACTATCAATGAACAGATGGGATATATCAATCATATCAGTCGATTCCATCTCTTGCCCGGTGTTGCCGCGGCCATCAAGCGGCTCAACGATGCCAACATTCCGGTGGTGGTTGTGACCAATCAGTCAGGACTGGCCCGCGGCTATTTTCCCCCTGAATTATTGGTTGCAGTCCACCAGAAAATGGCAACTCTGCTGGCTGAACAGGGGGCCTGTGTGGATGGAATTTATATCTGTCCCCATCATCCCGAGGCCAAAAAGGAAGAATATCGCCAGGCGTGCCAATGTCGTAAACCACAACCTGGTCTTCTTCTCCAGGCGGCTGATGATTTGGGGCTTGATCTGACTCGTTCTTTTATGGTTGGCGACCGTTGGTCAGATTTGAAAACGGCCGTTGCCTGCGGGGTAACGCCGGTCTTGGTGCTTACGGGGTATGGTCAGGGGGATGCCCACTATATCGGGCCAACCCAGAAGGTGCAACCGTCGTTTGTGGGCACTGATCTGGAGGATGCGGTA
>DYDK01000006.1 GCA_020717935.1 Desulfocapsa sp. | reverse complement strand
AAAAATCTTCATTGTCAAAATATCGATGAAATCCTTGATAGGCAAATATCCGCGAGTTTCCGTTCAAGCACGAGTTATTTGCGTTCGGTGTGCAGGTTTCATCTCTAAGCGGGAGTCGAAAAAAATAATGGCCTTGATTGTACAGAAATTTGGCGGGACTTCGGTGGGAAGTCCTGAGAAGATAAAAGCGGTTGCCGAGCGGTTGCTCAGGTGTAAGGGTCAGAACAATCAGATGGTGGTTGTGTTGTCGGCCATGTCGGGCGAGACCAATCGTCTGGTCGCCCTTGCCTCGCAGATGCAGGATTTCCCGGATACCCGGGAGATGGATATGCTTCTGTCAACTGGTGAGCAGGTAACGATTTCCCTCTTTGCCATGGCCGTGAAACAGGCGGGCGGCGATGCCGTCTCTTTCCTGGGCGATCAGGTGAAGATCAATACCGATTCCGTGCATACCAAGGCCCGAATTGAGTCCATTGATGCCGAAAAAATCATGGCAGAACTGGAGCAGGGCAGGGTGGTCGTCATCGCCGGCTTTCAAGGGGTCAATGAAAAAGGCGATATTACCACCCTGGGTCGTGGCGGATCTGATACCACGGCGGTGGCATTAGCGGCGGCGCTGAAAGCTGATTCATGTGAAATTTATACAGATGTTGAAGGCGTTTATACCACAGATCCCAATATGTGCGCCAAGGCCCGCAAAATTGACCGCATCTCCTATGACGAGATGCTGGAACTTGCCAGTCTGGGGGCCAAGGTGCTTGATATTCGGTCTGTCACTTTTGCTAAACGATATAAAGTCCCGGTTCATGTTCGTTCCACATTTACGGAAACGGAAGGTACCTGGGTGGTTGAGGAGGATAAACAAATGGAAGGATTAGTCGTTTCTGGTGTGACCTATAACAAAAATGAGGCCCGTATTACGGTTTCCGGAGTGCCCAATCAACCGGGTATTGCCGCTAAAATTTTCACCCCGATTTCCGATGCCGATATTATTGTGGATATGATTATTCAGAATCAGGATGCCGGCCAAGGCAAGGCCGACATGTCGTTTACCGTTTTGCGGACAGATTATGAACGAACACTTCTCCTCTTGCAGGATGTCATCCAAAAGATCGGCGGCGAAAAAGTTCAGGGTGACACCAATATTGCCAAAATATCCATTGTCGGCGTGGGGATGCGCAATCATTCCGGCATTGCTTCCACCATGTTCAGCGTGCTCGCCAAAGAAGGGATTAACATCTCCATGATTTCGACCTCGGAGATCAAGGTTTCCTGCGTGATTGAGGAAAAATACACCGAGCTGGCAGTGAGGGCCCTGCATGATGCCTTTGAGCTGGACAAGGTTAATCTTGCCGATGAAACCACCTGATAATTTAAATAAATATTCTCGATAAGAGAAGATGTTATTCAGGAAAGTTAAAAAAATTAAGTTTTAAGTGGGCATTATGACCAGACAAGTAGAAATCTATGACACCACTCTGCGAGATGGAACTCAGGCCGAAAATTTCAATCTGTCAGTGAATGACAAGATTCGAATCAGCCTCCAGCTTGATGAAATGGGGATTGATTTCATCGAGGGCGGCTGGCCTGGTTCTAATCCTCAATCGGTGGATTTTTTCAAGGCCATGCACGGGGTGCCGCTGAAACATTCGAGGTTGTCAGCGTTTGGTTCTACCCGATCGTTTGCCAATACCCCTGAGAAAGACCCGAATCTTCAGGCCTTGATTGAGGCGAAAACGCCGGTTATTACCATCTTTGGCAAGTCCTGGGATATTCATGTTTTTGATGCCCTGCGCATCGAGCTGGCAGATAATCTGCTTCTTATTGAAGAATCTTTGCGGTATCTGCGCCCACATGTGGGCAAGCTCTTCTATGATGCCGAGCATTTTTTTGACGGATTCAAAAAAAATGCGGAATATGCCTTGGCGACCTTGGGTAAAGCCATTGATGGCGGGGCGGATTGCCTGATTCTCTGCGATACCAACGGCGGCATGTTGCCCCAGGAGGTGCAGCCCATCATCGAGCGGGTTCAGCTTTTTGTGAAGGAGCGGGGCAATACCGTGAGTCTTGGTATTCATACCCATAATGATTCCGAGACTGCCGTTGCCAATTCCTTGATAGCTTTAAGCCTTGGGGTTCGTCAGGTACAGGGTACCATGAATGGCTACGGCGAACGGTGCGGCAATGCCAATCTGACTTCCATTATTCCGGCCCTGGCCTTGAAAATGGATTGTGGCTGTGAGGCCGTGCGCAGGGTCGGAAAACTCACCGAAACTTCACGGTTAGTGGACGAGCTGGCCAATCTGCCATCGAACAAATATCAACCTTTCGTTGGTCGTTCTGCCTTTGCCCATAAGGGCGGTATCCATGTCTCGGCAGTCAAACGCAACCCCCTGACCTATGAACATATTGAGCCGGAAAAGGTTGGAAATATCAGGCGGGTCCTGATTTCCGATCAATCCGGAAAGAGCAATGTTCTGCACAAAGCCAAGAAATTTGGCATAAACATCGAAGATGACAGCCCTGTAATTGCCACGATTGTCAGGGAACTCAAAGAGTTAGAAAATCAGGGCTTTCAGTATGAAGGCGCTGAGGCCTCCTTTGAGCTTCTCATGCGCCGGGCTCTGGGCACGCAGAAAAACTATTTTCGACTCAAGGGATTTCGGGCCATCAATACAAAATGCTCCATGGAGCAGCCACCAGAGACTGAAGCGACGGTTCGCCTTGAAGTGGGTGGTGAAGAGATTCACACTGCTGCCATGGGAAATGGGCCGGTTAATGCCCTGGATATAGCCTTACGAAAAGCCCTGGTCCATTTTTATCCTCATTTGCAGGAAGTTGATCTCATTGATTATAAAGTGCGTGTCCTTTCTGGTGAGCATGGAACCGGCGCCAAAGTCCGGGTGCTCATTGAATCCCGAGACACGCATGAACAGTGGGGTACCGTTGGTGTTTCCCTCAATATCATTGAGGCTTCCTGGCAGGCCCTGGTGGATTCCATGAATTATAAACTGATGCGGGATGAGCAGAAACTGCTGGCCAAGTAACAACGAGCCGAAAAGAGCAGAGACCATGCAAAAGAAAATCCTTGATGCAAGCGATGCCCGGGTGGAGGTCTTACTCTTCCTGGGTATTGTTTTTTGGTGCTGGCTCCTGCTGGTTTTTTTCCAGGAAAAACGGGTGTTCCTGTTCCAGCAGGGGGCGCCACAACCCCCTGTTGCTATTCACTGGAACGGCCGGGTTTTGCGGGCAACACAGTTAGATACACAATGGGCAGGGCAGGGTGGTCATTTGTCACAAATCCCTGCGGCCATAACCCCCTTTTTCTTCCAACCCATTCCCATCAACAGTGCCGATGGTGAGCTTTTATCCACTGTCAATGGCATTGGCCCAAAACTGGCCCAGCAGATCATTGATACGCGAACAGCCAACGGGCCTTTTGTAACAGCCTCTGACCTGCTGGCCGTACCCGGCATTGGCCCGTCGCGGATAAGGCAATTTGCCCCCCATTTTTCATTTCAGGCCCCATAATGAGCGCCGTTGAGCCGAACAGCATTGACAAGCCGGTACTGGCGATGATCGGGCCTACCGCCATCGGTAAAACCGAGTTGTCCTTATTGGTGGCCGAGAAATTTCAATGTGAGATTATCAGTGTTGATTCCATGCAGGTCTATCGCTTCATGGATATTGGTACGGCCAAAGTGAGCCGAGAAGAACAGGCTCGAATCCCCCACCATCTCATTGATATTGTCAATCCCGATGAAGACTATGATGCAGGCTGTTTTATTCGCGATGCCACCAATGCCATACGAGAAATTCATCAGCGGGGGCGGGTGCCGTTGCTCACTGGCGGGACCGGCCTTTATCTCCGGGCCTTAACCGAAGGGCTTGCTGCTGACATTGGCCGGTTTCCTGAAATTCGATCCGCGTTGCGAGAACGGATAGTTACTGAAGGATGCGAGAAACTTCATGAGGAATTATTTAAATATGATTGTATCTCCGCACAAAAAATAAATATTAACGATCGCCACCGGATACTGCGGGCCTTGGAAATTTATCAAGGAACCGGGAAGTCCTGGTCTGAACATATCTGTGCACATCAACAATACAAGAGCAATTCAGCAGACAAACGATTCTCAAATATCTTACAAATAGGATTAACAACAGAGCGCAACTCATTGTATCAGCGTATTGACAAACGAACACAGCTGATGTTTGCAGGCGGCCTTGAAGAAGAGGTGAGGGGACTGCTGGCCAAAGGATATAGCCCGCACCTGAAATCCATGCAGGCCATTGGTTACAGGCATATTAACCAGTATATCAGTAATCAAAGGGATAAGGATGAAACGCAACGGCTCCTTGCTCGTGATACCCGCCGATACGCCAAGCGACAATACACCTGGTTTCATGCGATTCAAGATATACTATGGCTTGCGGTAGAGGACAGGGAAGGAATATTGCGCATAATTGAGCAATGGATGGTAAAGGCTTAATAAGCATAAGATAAGAAGTCAATGTCAATTCAAGAAAAAGAAAATCGGTGGGAAATACGATCCGTACAGGCCCCAAGCAATGAGCTGCAAGGCATAACCAAAGAAAGAAATCTGCACCCGATTATCACGCAATTATTGGCCCAGCGAGGTCTTCATGATCGGCGACAGATTGAGGAATTCCTTGACCCGATGCTTTCAACCCTTCCCCATCCTTTAGCAATGGGGGGGATGAAAGAGGCTGCATTTTTGGCGGGACAGGCGGTTCTTTCTGGAACGCCAATTGTGATATGGGGGGATTATGATGTGGATGGAGCCACGGGAACAGCACTTTTAGTCTCGTTTTTTCAGCAACTTGGTATTACGGCCCAGTTTACTATCCCCAACCGCATGAGCCATGGATATGGCCTCCACAGTGATCTTCTGCAGGCATTGGCCCCCACAGATGTTGAGAAAAATAAACTCCTTATTACCGTTGATTGCGGCATTTCCGCCAAAGATGAAATTCTGGCCGCTCAAAAAATGGGATTTCAGGTCATTGTTACCGATCATCATGAGCCGCCAGAAGGGGTGCAGGTTGCCGATGCGGTTTTGAATCCCAAGCAATCCACCTGTTCGTTTCCCACCCAAGATCTGGCGGGAGTAGGTGTCGCTTTTTATCTGGCTTGCGGCATTCGTCATTATCTGCGGGAACAGGGATTCTTTCATACAAAGAGACCAGAGCCGGATGTCCGTGAACTGCTGGACCTCGTGGCCTTGGGCACAATCGCTGATATGGTGGTGTTGGGAACGGTGAACAGGGTGCTGGTAAAAGCAGGGATGCGGATCATTGAACAGCAGAAAAGACCCGGTATTCAGGCAATGCTGGTTGTGACCGGACTGGTCAACAGTCAAAAAAAGCTCATTACTGCTATCAGCTCAGAAGATATAGGTTTTCTCTTGGCCCCCATGATTAACGCCGCCGGAAGACTGGCCGAGGCAACACTTGCGGTTCAGCTTTTTTTGTGCTTTGAACAAGGGCAGGCAATGATACTATCCCGCCAACTGCTTGATTTAAATGACAAAAGAAAAAAGATTGGGCAGGAAATGTATGGGCAGGCTATTGAGAAATCATTACAGACAAAAAAACAGAGCGACTGCTTGATAATAAAAGGAGAGTTTCACCATGGAGTTATTGGCATCGTGGCCTCCCGATTGGTGGAAAAATATCAGCTTCCCGTTATTCTCTTTGGCCGGGAAAGAGATAAGCAGGGAAGGGTAGTGTTGAAGGGATCCGGGCGATCCGTACCAGGAATCAATCTCCATAAGGCCTTGGAAAAATGTTCTGCTGTGATTATTCGATATGGTGGTCACGCAATGGCGGCCGGATTATCCATTTATGAGGATCAATTTGAAAATTTTGTAGTACAAATGAATAGAGAAATCGGCGGGCAGAGAGGAATGAACGGGCCTGTGGCAAGTCTGGAAATCGACCTGGAAGTGGATATAGATACGCTCATGTGCAAGCACTTTTGTGATCAATTACAGATTCTGGAACCGTTTGGGCCAGGGAACAGGCGACCATTGTTCATCACGAGAATGTCTCAGGTGGATGCGCTCAAAACTGTTGGCAACGAAGGCTATCATCTGAAGATTTCTTTTCAAGGCAAAAAAACACTCCATCAAGGGATTGGTTTTGGGTTGGGATCGTTTTTGCCACAACTCCAGCAAAAGAAAAATCCGATTGTTGCTTATACACCCATGACCAACCGTTATCGAGATACGCTATCGTGGGAGGTGCGGGTTGTGGGAATAATGTGTGCTCCAGAAGAGAAATGGTGAAACCAATAACTTAGAATAATGTTGAATAAGCAATAGTAACAGATTGACATATCGTAGAAATATAAAACTAAACATAATATACATTATGCGACATTTGTAAGATGTGACGATTTACCCCTGGCGAGAAGTTTTTTTGTCAGCACCGTTTCCTTTCTCTTTTATGCAATGTGTGGTATCAAGGTGACTCTTTTGTTCAATTAAAAAATATTCGTTCTGTTTTTATGGGAGCTGATCATGATGAGAGATATTTATCAGGAACCATTGGTGAGTCGCTACACCAGTCGAGCCATGCAGGAGTTGTTTTCAGAAAAAACAAAATTTACCCAGTGGCGACGATGCTGGCTGGCCCTGGCTGAAGCCCAATACGAGCTTGGTCTGACCGACATTATCAGGCCTGAGATGCTTGACCAGATGCGGGCCAACATTGACAATATTGATTATGAGCTGGCCGCCGCTAAAGAAAAAGAAATTCGTCATGATGTTATGGCTCATGTCTATGAATTTGGGACGAAATGTCCTCTGGCCGAGGGCATCATTCACCTCGGTGCCACTTCGCAATTTGTGGTCTGCAATACCGATCTTATTTTGCAAAAAAAAGCCTTTGCCCTTATTCGCTCAGCCTTGCTACAAGTTATTTCCAATCTTGCTGAGTTTGCAATAAAATATAAAGATCTGCCAACCCTTGGCTTCACCCATTATCAACCGGCCCAGCCGACCACGGTTGGCAAAAGAAACACCCTTTATATTCAGGATCTTATTATGGATCTTGAATATTTAGATTTATTTCTTGCCCAGATAAAGGCCCGTGGAGCTAAGGGAACTGTGGGGACGCAAGCCACATTTATCGAGCTTTTCAAGGGCGATAATCAGAAGGTCAGGGATCTTGATATACTGGTCTCTCAGAAGCTTGGTTTTAATGACGCTTTTGCGGTAACGGGTCAGACTTACCCTCGTAAGCTCGATATGAAACTTGCAGAAACACTCGCTGGTATAGGTGCTTCTGCTCATAAGTTCGCAGTTGACTTGAGGTTGCTTTCTAATCTGAAAGTCCAAGAGGAGCCTTTTGAAAAAAATCAAACGGGCTCGTCGGCCATGGCCTATAAACGAAACCCCATGCGATCAGAGCGAATGACTGGTCTCGCCCGCAAACTTATGGGTCTTCCGGCTGACTTTGCCGCCACTTTTGCGAATCAGTGGTTTGAGCGAACCCTTGACGATTCCGCCATCCGCCGCATGGACATTCCCCAGGCCTTTCTGCTCTCCGACGCAATCCTCAAGCTATATGTCAATATTACTGCCCAAATGGTTGTTTTTCCGAAGCAAATAGAGCGGCATCTGCGCATGGAACTCCCCTTTATGTCCACCGAAAAGATTCTCATGGAGTCCGTTGAAAAGAGTAAAAGTCGCCAGGAGATGCATGAAATTATCAAGGAACATTCATTAGCTGCCGGCAAGGTGGTCAAAGAAGAAGGCGGCGACAACGATTTGTTGCAACGCTTGGCCGATGATAATCGTATCCCTTTTACGATGAAGGAGATTCTGGTCATGGTTGGCGATTATACGCAATTCACCGGACGGGCATCTGCTCAAACGACTGAATATATAGAGGAAATTGTTACCCCCCTTCTCTCTTCCCGTAAGGATCAGATGGGTGTGGTTGATGCCTCGCTCTCGGTGTAATGGGTGTCATAAGGATGGACAATGTGACTGATGCCGCCATCCCCTTTAAGGAGCTCTATCTGGGGATTGCCCCGCACCGTTTCCATTTTCTCAAAAACATCCTTGAAGGATATGACGGACTGGTAGTCATCTCCAGTGTTGATGGCAAAAAAGGCCTTGTTCGTTTGCGGTATCCAGATCATTTTGAGCCGCTTCTTTTTGAGTTGTTATGTGCATTAGTATCGCAAATCAGCAGGTATTGATACGGCCCTGCTTATCCTCATGTAATATCTTGATCTTCATTGCAACCTACTCTCTTTTCATAGTAATTACTTATGACGCAACGCGCTTTTCAGATACGAACCTTCGGTTGCCAAATGAACGAACGGGATTCCGAGATCATGGCCCAGTTGCTTGCCGAACGAGGGTATATCGAGTCCGTTGATACCGATACTGCCGATCTGATTATTATCAATACCTGCTCCATTCGGGCCAAGGCCGAACAAAAGGCGATGAGCCTGCTTGGGGTTTTACGCAAGGCCAAGAAAAGGCGGCCCGGTATGAGAATATGTGTGGCCGGATGTGTGGCCCAGCAAGAAGGACAGGATTTATGCGAGCGAATGCCCTATATTGATTTGGTTCTTGGCACCCAAAATCTCTATCGTTTGGTCGATCTGCTTGATGACCTTGATGGAACGACCAGCATGGTGGCTACGGGCATGTCAGATTCCTATGAAATCCCAGCTTTTATTCCGTCTCTGGCACAGTCAGCTTCTGGTGATGCCGAGACCGCAGTACTGCAATCGCTTGCGGTTTCCCCCTCCCCTGCCCTTCCCCTTTTCCGTAAGTTCTTAACGATCATGCAGGGATGCAATAATTATTGTACCTATTGCGTGGTTCCCCATACCAGAGGCCGCGAAATATCGCGAAAAGTTAAAGATATAATCGAAGAAGCTCATGCTCTTGTTGATGCTGGAATCTGCGAAATCACCCTCCTTGGTCAAAATGTCAACTCTTACGGGCGTACCAATGCAGTATCAGCGGATGGCTCCCCCTATTCTTTTTCTCGCCTTTTACGAGAAGTGGCGGCCATCAAGGGGCTCAAACGGCTTCGCTTTACCACATCGAATCCTAAAGATCTTTCCCAGGAACTTATGCGCTGTTTTGCTGAGATTGACATTCTCTGCCCCCAGTTCCATCTTCCGGTCCAATCTGGCTCCAACGCTGTTCTTGCCCGCATGAACCGAAAATATACCCGAGAGTTGTATCTGCAAAAGGTGGCGGAATTACGATCCTTACGCCCTGATATTGCCCTCAGCACCGATGTCATTGCCGGCTTTCCCGGTGAAACCGATGCCGATTTTGATCAAACCATGGACATTCTGGAAGTCGTTCGTTTTCACAGCTCCTTTTCCTTTAAGTATTCTGATCGTCCCGGCACACGATCCGCCGATTTCCCCGACAAAATTGAAGAAATTGTCAAGTCTGAACGACTTGCCCGGTTTCAGAAGCGCCAGGACGAAATCTGTCTGGAACAGAATCGTCTGTTTGTGGGCCGTACCCTGCCGGTAATGATTGAAAAACTCACTGATCAGGGTGGAATGGTTGGCCGCACCGAAACCAATCATATCGTCCATATTGTAGAAAAAACTACCTGCGTTCCTGGTGAAATTATGATGGTGCGCATTCACCATGCCGGTCAGCATTCATTAGGCGGCGCTCTTCCTCCCCTTCAGCACCAGGTGAACTCTTATGATTGATCTCCATACCCATTCGTTTTTCAGTGACGGGGTTTTAGTGCCGGCCGAGCATCTTCGTCGGGTTGAAGTTCTTGGCTATACCGCAGTGGCCATCACCGACCATGCTGACAGTTCCAATATGGATTTTATCATCCCCCGCATGATTCAGGTAGCCAAAGATCTCGGCCCCCATTCGCGCACCCGTCTCCTGCCCGGGATCGAACTCACCCATGTCCCCCCTGCCCTTATTGGCCCAATGGTTCGCAAAGCCCGTGAACTGGGTGCCCAGGTTGTGGTCGTGCATGGGGAAACCATTGTCGAGCCGGTCGCGGCTGGCACCAATATGGCGGCCATTGAGGCCGGAGCTGACATTCTTTCCCATCCTGGCTTTATCAAGGAGGATGAAGCGCGGCTGGCAGCGAAAAACGGGGTGTTTCTGGAATTATCGGGACGCAAAGGGCATTGTCTGACCAATGGTTTCGTGGCAAAAATAGCTTTGCGGAATGGCGCTCAATTAGTGATCAACGCCGATGCCCACACCCCAGGTGATTTTCTGACCGCAGATATGGCCCGCATGGTGGCCTTAGGCGCTGGACTGAATGAAGAGGAGTACCGGCAGGTGCAGATAAATACACAGGCCTTTGTGGAAGGAATACCGCTTATTGGGTAATGGACATTCTGGGTGCGACGCATGGGAAGAGAAAAAAGAGAATTCGTGGAAAACACCAAATCATTTTCATGTTATCACAAAAAAATACCAAAAGCAAAAAAATGTATTTTTTTTTCAACTCTCATCCACTTGAATCTGTGGATAAAACGGGGACAGCCCCCGATACTGATAGGGACAATCCCTTTTTTATCCTCTTTTTATCCGATCATCTTATTCCCATGCGGCGCATCCAGTTCGATACTTGAGCATCACAGGCGAACAACTGCCTGCAACGCAGGCCAGAGTGGGTTCCCATGCGGCGCATGGGAACCAGAATCGTCAGAAATCCGCCTCAGTAAATGACATTGAACTCCCGATAACGAACACGGCGGTCTATTTTGTCCCCAGAAAAATATCCTCAGCCCTGTTCTTTGTCACCCCTTTCCCGTAATCCAGTGATGACAAAACGGCGATTTTATCGTAATTTCAGATTTTCTGATTCTTGACGGTTCTTTTCCCCAATATCTGGAGTTGCCTCTGGTTTCCATGCGGCGCATGGAAACCCACTCAGGCCTGCGTCGCAGGCATTATTGGCCTGTATCGTGTACCATGATCGAACTGGATACAACGCATCCTAAATTGCATTCCCATGCGGCGCATGGGAACCAGATAGTGCTTACTATCGCTTATTAAGCGGGTGACCATTACAGTGCGTCATTCATTTTTCATTGCGGTCCGCTTGTTTCCATAACAAACCATAACCCTTTTTCTATCTTGCCACCTGCCATGATATACCCGATTTTCAAATTGCCCTCCCCGTCCACTCCTTCTGCTCCTGCTCCTGCTCCTGCTCCCGATCCCGCCGAGCTTATGGTTCGCTTCCACGCTCTCTCCGTAAGAGAGCAGACCATTATCCATCTGCTTTCCATCAATATCGGGCCCATGCGACTGGATGATATTGCCCGGTGTCTGCTGGAACTGCTTCCTCAAAATAAACGCGCGGCGGCATCGTTTCATGATCGCAAGGAGATCGCCGCCATCCTGAAAAACCTTGAACAGGAGCAATTAACCACCAAAAAAAACGGGACGGCCTGCTGTCAGCCCCTCATTCGCCGGGAAATTCTTCTTATCGTTTTGAAGATGGGTCTTTTTTCCGCTTATAACGACATTCTCCACACTATCAAAGCACAGGAAAAGCCCGGCTGGGAGCGCACATTCACCTCCCTTGACGAGGCCATGCGTCAGCTTCAGTTGGCGCTCTTTGATCCAGCCTCTTTTCCCCGGATTGACACGATTGGCGCAGCCATTCACCATGAATATTCGCATGTCCTGAAAGAGAATCCCATCCTCTCTTTTTTTGGCCAGGATCAGAAGATCATTCTTCCCTTGCTGGAACTCTGCGCTCATCCCCAAGGCATCGGGGTATATCTGCTCAACGGGTTTATGGAAAAAATGAAGGATGCCTCGGCCATCCGTGATTTCCTGATCAATACTTTTATCGCCGATCCTATCCTCACGAATCCCTTCCCCTTCGTTAAATACCTCCTTTTTGCCGGACAGCATGGGTTGGCGGCGACTATGCTTGAGAAAGAATGGCCGGAAAAGGACGCGCCCTATAAGTCGTGCGCTCGTGGAGATATCCTTTTCTTTCAGGGGCGCTACCGCGAAGCCCTGCCCTTTTACGATGAAGCGATAGAGACGATCAAGCACCTCACCGGCAAACGAAAAGTGGCCCTTGGCGCCTATTCCGGCCTTTTTCATCTTTTGTCCCTGCTGACCACCGGCGAGGCCAAAGACCTGCAGCGGGGAAAAGACCTGGCGGCTCTTGTCAAAAAATCAGGAGAGCTTCCCCCTGCCCTTCTGGAAAATGTGACGGCCCTTTTTGTCCAGCAATCCGGACAGATGGTCAATCAAGCCCTGGTTAATCGTGATCGTTTTCTTTACCAGGGCACCCCACTCTATCGTTTTTTCTATTTTCTCACCATCTGGTGGCTGGATCGGGAGAAGGCCGTGGAGAGACTGAGTCAGGAATGCCAAGGTCTGCGCGCCCAGGCCCTCGACAACACTTATTTCTGGATTGTCGCCGAATGCGCGGGACTGCTGGCCGCCCTCGGGGTTGATCCCGAAGCCAACCGGAAGCAGGCCAATAAACTGCATCGCCAGCGTCAGTCGGTCAGTTGTCTGAACATTATTCAGCAGCAGGATCAGAATATACAACGACTGCGGGGCTTGCTGGCCATTTATGGCAACCGGCAGGACACCCCGAACTCCCAGGCCCCAACCGCCAGCGAACAACGGCTGGTCTGGCATTTTTCGTTTTTTTCTAACCAGAATCAAGCGACACTGGCCCCGATTTTGCAAAAAATGGGAAAAAACGGCAAGTGGAGCGGTGGCCGCAATGTGGCTTTGAAAACCCTCTACACCTCCTTTGAGACCCTTGACTACCTCAGCGATCAAGACCGGCGGCTTTGTCGCACCTTGGTTCATAGCACTGGCAGTGGCAGTTATTTCTATGGCAACCGCGAGACCTATGCCTTTGATCCGAAAAAGGCGCTGGCCGCCGCCGTTGGTCATCCCGCCCTCTTCCTCAGCGATCATCCCGCCGTGCAGATAGATCTTGGCGCCGGTGAGTTTGAGTTGCGGGTCAGCAAAAAAGATCAAAACCTGACCCTCTCTTTGTGGCCAACGCCGCCAAACGACACCGCAAGCTCTTTTGTGGTCAGGGAAAGCCCGACCAGTTTCAAGGTCTATCAGATTCGACTGGAACATCAGGACCTGCTGATCCTGCTCAACAAGGATCTGGTGCTTCCGACTTCGTCCACAGATCAGGTGCGGGAACTGGCGTCGTCTCTTTCGACCCTGGTGACCGTCCATTCGGATGTGGGCGGTGGCCAGGAAGCAGCGGAAATTGCCTCTGACCCCCTGCCCCACCTGCACCTGCTCCCTTTTCAAGATGGTCTGCGAGCCGAGATTCTGGTGCGCCCCATTGCCGGCAGCGGTTCCTGGCATCCCCCTGCTGAAGGTGGAACCGTGGTTTTTGGTGAGCAGGATGGCAAACGGGTGCAGGCGCACCGCGATTTTGAGCAGGAAATCATCGGTATGGACCGCCTCCTGACCGCTTGTCCGCAACTGGAGATGGCCCAGGAGATGGATGGGAATGACAAGCAGCATCTCTTTCCCGATCCGGAATCCAGCCTGGAATTGCTGGCCCAACTGCGGCAGTATCCCGATTGCGTCCCTCACTGGCCGCGCGGCCAGAGTTTCACCCTGCGCACCGAAAAAGGGTTGAGCAATCTCAGCCTGCACATCAAAAAAGATCGGGACTGGTTTTCCGCCACGGGTAGCGTGCAGGTTGATGATGATACTGTCCTGGGTTTGCAGCAGCTTTTGAAATTGCTTGATACCGCCAGGGGGCGATTTGTGCAACTGGAGGACGGCTCTTTCCTGGCCTTGACCCGCTCCCTGCAAAAACGATTGCAAGAGTTGCAGGTCTATGCCGAAAAGACGGAAAAAGGCAAGGAAGGTGTCCGGTTTAATCCCCTAGCGGCTCTGGCCCTTGATGATCTGACCTCCGAGGCGTCGGTGGAGAGCGACAAACAGTGGAAAGCCCATAAGAAAAAACTGGCCGCCGTTGTCCAGCCGTCAGTGCCCTCGACGCTCGCCGCCACCCTGCGCGACTACCAAGCCCAAGGTTTTGCTTGGCTGGCCCAGCTTAGCCACTGGCAGGTGGGCGCTTGTCTGGCCGACGACATGGGGTTGGGAAAAACCCTGCAAGCCCTGGCCGCCATTCTGTTACGGGCTGCACAAGGGCCGACCCTGGTTGTGGCTCCCTTGTCAGTTATGAGCAACTGGGCCGATGAAGCCGCCCGTTTTGCCCCGACCCTACAAGTGAAATTTTTTGGCGATGGCAGCGCCGGCAACCGCCAGGAGATCCTTGACAGTCTTGGCCCTTTTTACCTGCTGATCAGCAGCTACGGCCTGCTCCAGGTGGAAGGCGAAAAACTGGCGGCCATTAACTGGCAAGTCGTGGTTCTCGATGAGGCCCAGGCCATCAAAAACCGGCTGACCAAACGAGCCAAGGCCGCCTTATCCCTGCGCGCTGAATTTCGTCTGATTACCACCGGCACCCCGCTTGAAAATCACCTTGGCGAATTGTGGGCCTTATTCAATTTTATCAACCCCGGCCTGCTGGGCACCCATCAACGATTCACCGACACCTTTGCCACCCCCATTGAACGGGATAAAGATCGAAATCGTCTCAAGCAGTTGCAACGATTGATTCATCCCTTCATCCTGCGGCGCATGAAAAATGATGTCTTGCAGGAACTTCCGGCCAAGACTGAAATCACCCTGCAAGTGGAGCCGTCGCCGGAAGAGGCCGCCCTCTATGAGGCCCAGAGGAAGAATGCCCTGCTCAAACTGGAGGCGGGCTCTTTGGAGTCAGGAGCAGGCGAGGGCCCGCAACACTTGCAGATTCTGGCTGAAATTATGAAACTGCGTCGTCTTTGCTGCAATCCGTCTTTGGTTGTGCCGGAGTCTGGTATCGCCAGCTCCAAGCTCAAAGTCTTTGCCAGCACCCTCGATTCCCTGTTGGAAAACAGACACAAAGCCCTGGTCTTCAGTCAATTTATTGACCATCTGACTATTATTAGAAACCTGCTCGATGAGAAGAATATTCCTTATCAATATCTGGATGGCTCAACCACAGCCAATCAACGCAAGGAACGCATAGCCGCCTTTCAATCCGGCATTGGCGTCGTTTTTCTGATTAGCCTCAAGGCCGGCGGCTCGGGACTGAATTTGACGGCTGCCGATTTTGTCATTCACATGGATCCCTGGTGGAATCCAGCAGTGGAAGATCAGGCCTCGGACCGGGCCCATCGTATCGGGCAGGAGCGACCCGTTACCGTCTATCGTCTGGTGATGAAGGGGACGATTGAGGAACAAATCGTCAGTCTCCATAAAGATAAACGAGATCTGGCCAACTCCCTGCTTGATGGCGCCGATGCCGCCGGAAAACTCAATGCCGTCGAGTTGTTGAACCTGCTGCGGGAAAGCGGAAAAGGATGAGTGCGGGAAATGATTTTGCAGGGATATAATTCATGAGTAGATTGATTTTAGTGACTGGTGGAGCCAGAAGCGGCAAGAGTGATTACGCCCTGCAACGGGCCGAGGCCCTGTCCGGCTCCCGTTGTTTTGTCGCCACCTGCCCGGTGGTGGATACGGAGATGGCGGATCGCATCGCCCGACACCGCGAGGAACGGGCCGGGGCTGACTGGCAGACCGTGGAGGAACAGACCGGAATTGCCGCTGTCCTCCGGGCACAACATGGCAGCCAGGTCTGCCTGATTGATTGCCTCACCTTATGGGTGAATAATCTCATGTATCACGCTGAACAATCTGGGAAAATGCTTACCGACAACGACCTGCGGCAACAGTGTGAACTGCTGATCCAGGCCGCAGGCGATCATCCCGGCACAGTGATCTGCGTCACCAACGAGGTGGGGATGGGGATTGTCCCCGACAACCCCGCCGGTCGCCTCTACCGCGATCTGGTGGGCCGCTGCAACCGGATGGTGGCGGCAGCCGCAAGCGAGGTGATTCTGGTGAGCTGCGGGATTCCGCTGCGGCTGAAGTGATCACGGACAAGGCGATGACAAAAGAGCGCGCAAGGGGGTGGCCGAGATTGATTCATGCTGTTTGAAAGATGTTGATTGTGGCGTGATTTCTTAAGTGGTTCGCAGGGTCTAAAAATGGTATACATCTTGCTGTATAGCACACAATTCGTGGTGTTATGCGGTTCTATATAGTGTTTGAACGGAAACAAATAATCTTTGATGTTCCATATGGTTATAGAAACATTTCCGTTTGAAGATTTACCGAGTCCATGTCATTTTAGCTAAATCAAAGAATCTTATTTTTAGTTATATCTTTGAACTTATTGTATTTTATGGTATAAGTTAAGGCTTGAACTGGAGCATTTTTCCTTCTACTATCAAAATCTTCGGGATATAAAACGACATGAGA
>DYDK01000005.1 GCA_020717935.1 Desulfocapsa sp. | reverse complement strand
CACTGACCGGATTCCCGTGGAATGGGTGGCCGGATTCCGTGGAATACGCATTACAAATAAAATTAACTTAGGGGAAAAAATGTCAGATATAGAGTCTTTAATGCAAGGTATGAATATCTCTGAACGAATTTCTTTTCTTGAAGAAGAATTAGAATCTAATGGTGAAGAATATGCGGAGGGATACCTTGAAGAAAAAATCGAAAGGCTGGAAGAAGAAATAATTGAACAAAATGTTGCACGAAGACAAAAAAATATTGAATTGCTTAACCAACAAAAAGCGGTTAACGGCGTCACATTGATTGATAAGTACAAAGAAGATTATGAAACAGCGTTGAGCTCCATAGATGTTGATATAAAGCAATTGATCGAACAAGGCCATGACATGAAAGGGCTGTTCTTGTTTCAAGAAAATGTTGTAAAGATTCTTGAAATTCATCGTATATTAGACAGCTTATACAATATAATCTTCACACAGCAGGAAGTTTTATGGCATTATAATTCAAAACGGATAAGCCAGATAGGACATGATCTGATAAGGCTCAGGACTCAAGTGACTAATCTCTCAGAGATTGGCCCAGAATTTGTTGAGAGACTTGTATCGGGAAACCTCGAAGAGGTTGGATATAATAAAGAGCATTGGTATTTAAAACCCGTTCTGATTAACGAAATTGAATATCTCCTTGAAGTGCTTCCTTTATTGATAGAGCCTGATTTTATTCCCTTTGAGCAAAACACAGATGACGATACTACCGATCCGAAAACTGACAGATATATTTCTAAATGTGTGAAAATTTCGGTATGGAGAAGGGACTGCGGGAAATGCGTTGAGTGCGGAAGTCAGGAAAAATTAGAATATGATCATATCATTCCTGTTGCAAAGGGCGGCTCAAACACAGAAAGAAATGTCCAACTTTTATGCGAGAAATGTAACAGGCAAAAATCTGCAAATATTCAATAGCCCCACTCTCGGATTAAGTTTGTTTTTGCTGACGTAAATAAGGGCAAGGGAAACAGGACTGCATTGCTCTTTAATCTGTAGATGCATCAATGTCAAAAAATGTCCTGAATATCAACACCCGACCTGAGCATAAAAAGAGCATAAAAAGGGGTCAGATCCCAATTGTCGAATAAAAGGGGTCAGGGTCATAAAAAGGGGTCAGATCCCAATTGTCGTATGAAAACATTAAATGATAAGTGGAACAACACAAACATCTATAACTTATTTAATTAGCTAATCCATGTAAAGTCATAATGTTAAGCTATATAGCTTGGGCGTAAAAGTTATAGAGATTTATGCAGCTACACTTAGCGGTTGTGTCGGTTATACGCTATGCGGAAATCGCTGTTTACAGACCTCGTAATTGGACATTGTATTCTGAAATAATGCGACAGCAAGATGCTGTAAATTCATATATTTACAGTTTTTGGCTACCACCATACAAAATTGGACACCAGGCACAAAAACACGCAGTTGTTATTTGCTAAAAACAATAATTCCAAACAGTTATAGGATGCAGGTCTCGACAAATCAAGAAAATGACAGTTTTACTGTTTACGAGGTCTGATATTAACCGGCATCAACGAGTTTGGTGTTTCCCGATTTTCCGGCACACAACTCAATGTCATTCACAGCATAGGGGAATGGAATAATGAACTGATGGGACGGCTTTTATTTTTCCGTTTTCAAGCCGGCCAGAATTATTTCCATAGCCGTCTGTCTACGCTTGCATCTTGTTGATATGGCAGGGTAAAATCTCCGCTTAACGGTCCCTTGTATGATTTACGGCCTCTGATCATCAACATCACTCTTCTCTGGAATGTTGAGATAGCGGCTAAGAAACAGCGACTGGATGATGAGGAAAACCATGGTCATCCCAAGCATGCCGAAGAGTTTGAAATTGACCCAGGTATCGCGGTCAAAGTTGTACATGATGTAGAGGTTGGCCCCGCCCATGATCAAAAAAAAGGCTACCCAGCCTAAGTTGAGCCGCCGCCAGACCTGGTCAGGCAAGCTGATCTGGGCGCTCATCAATCGCTCGATCACGGTTTTTTCTCCGAAGAACTGACTGCCCAGAAAGGCGGCGGCGAAAATCCAGTTGATCACGGTGGGCTTCCATTTGATGAACTGTTCATTGTGGAGGTAGAGCGTCAGCCCGCCGAAGACCATCAGTATCGCCAGGGTGACCAGTTGCATGACCGCCACTTTACGGGTTTTCAGCCAGGTAACGGCGACATGCAGAAAGGTCGCGGCAATGGCCGCAACGGTCGCCACATAGATGTCGAACATCTTGTAGGCAATAAAAAAAATCAGGATGGGCAGGAAATCGGTAAGTAGTTTCATGATATTCAGAAAGTCCCCGTCAAGAGCGGCGTACAGGGTTCAAGGCATTGTGTGTGGGCTTCACATTTCCGCCATGAAAGATATGAGAGCGAGTGTGAGGGAGATTCAATTCACAATGTACCCGATAAGTTGAACATAAAGGGACGGCAAGAGCAAGGATTATTGCATTCGTTGTATTTGCGCCAGACTATCAGGTGTGTTACCATCCCCTCTAAAAGATGAGCCATTTTAAGGTGTTAAAAAAATAAGTCCGTCCCCTTTTTCCTTTTTCCGTCCCTTTTTCTTCCTTTCCTCGATGCCAGCGCACATGCGACAAACATGGTCGGTGGTTCCTATCTGTTTGCAGCATTCAGGCAATCGGTCACCCTTGGCAATCCTTGCCTTTGGTTCACCTGTATGGTTTTCTTGTTTTCACCTGTAACATCCTGAAAAATACATACACAATCCACAGTTTACGCTATCAAAAAAATGCAGTGGCGCCGCATTTGAAAATGGAAGCCATTCATGGTCAATCAGTGATCCTTTTTCTGGTTCCTCTTGGTGAAGCGGAAACTGCACGCGCGTTGGAATGAACTGTCTGCCCTGTTGCCGTGATGACGGGCATACGCTGAGCTGGTGCAGTTTATTCTCTGTCTCGGCGTCTTGTTGTGTGCTCAGAAACGCTGCTCTTCTCAAAGAAATCAGGAAAAATGAGGATTTTCATGCAAGAGATGGTATAATACTCTCCCTTTGAATTTCCTTTCATTCTTACGGATTTTCACTCAGAACCACTCATGGTTCAGCAAACTCTCACTCCACCATAAGGCATTGCATGATAAAAGCATTTCTCAAGAAGGCTGGTAATAAACTCAAAAATATCGTCAGGTCAGGTAAAAAAACGCGTGAAAATCTGGATCATCCCCAGCCAGCCGGCCATCACAACAGCCCGTCCGCACCGCAAGCCATAGCGTCTTCCATTCCCCAAGCCAACACCCAAGACATTGCCCAAGACATTGCCCAAGAACAGCCGCAAGCTTCTCGTCCACCACGGCCCAAAAGAGAACAGCGACAAAAGCCTCTTTGGGATATAGCTCAATTTCAAGTGGAACCCCGTCTGGGTCAGGTTCGCTTTCATGATCTGAATCTGCCCCTGTCGCTCATGCATGCCATCGCGGACTTAGAATTCCAATTTTGCACTCCCATTCAGGCCCAGGCCTTGCCGGAGGCCCTGCTGGGCAAAGACCTCATTGGTCGGGCCAGCACCGGTACCGGTAAGAGTGCCGTCTTCTTGATTGCTATTTTTGCCCGACTCCTGCAGGAGCAGGGGGGGATATCGAGCTCGCAAAAAACGCCATCTGTGGGAATGCCGCGAGCCTTGATTATCGCCCCCACGCGCGAACTGGTCATCCAGATTGCCAAAGACGCCAAGGCCCTGGCCAAACATACCCCCTTGCATATCGTCTCTGTTTATGGCGGCACGGATTATCAGAAGCAGCAGAAAAATCTTCATGAGCGGCCCGTGGATGTGGTCGTTGCCACCCCTGGTCGACTCCTTGATTTTGTCAGCAAACAGATCCTCAATCTCGGTCAGGCTGGAATCATGATTATTGATGAGGCCGATCGAATGCTCGACATGGGTTTTATCCCCGATGTGCGCAAAATCATCTACAAAACCCCACCCAAGGAACAGCGGCAGACCATGCTTTTTTCGGCCACCTTTACCGAAGAGGTCAAACAGCTCTCGGCCCAGTGGTGTAAGAATCCCGTCACCATTGAGCCAGAGCCGGAACAGGTGGCGGTGGAGACCGTGGAACAGATTGTCTATCTGACCACGACTTCTGAGAAATTTACGGTGCTTTATAATCTCATCACCAGCAAGGAGCACGAACGGATTATCATCTTTGCCAACATGAAAAATGAGGCGAGACGACTCAGTGAGCGGCTGGAACGGCACGGCGTAGCCTGCACCCTGCTGTCTGGCGATATTCCCCAGGAAAAACGCACGGCCCGACTGGAGGCCTTCCGTGAGGGACGGGTCAAGGTGATGGTGGCTACCGATGTGGCCGGACGCGGCATTCATATTGCGGGCATCAGCCATGTCATCAACTATACCCTGCCCTATGAGCCGGAAGATTATGTGCACCGTATCGGCAGGACTGGTCGGGCAGGAGTCTCGGGAATTTCCATCAGCTTTGCCTGCGAGGAAGACGCCTTTGTCCTGCCGGAGATTGAAGAGTACATTGGCGAGTCCCTGCATTGTGTTCAGCCGCATGAATCCCTGCTGGTTCCGCCGCCTGCGGGTCAGAGACAAGCTGTTCAACACCAGGATAACGAGACTTCGAGTGCCGCTCATTCCCATGCCGGACGCAGGACTGCCCCTCGGTCGTCAGGAAAACCGTATAAAGGAAGACGATAGCCAGCCATGATTCATCTGACCAATATCAGCAAACAGCACGGCTCTCAGCTTCTTTTTCAGGATGCCAGCCTGCAGATTCTGCCAGCCAGCCGCAATGGCCTGGTTGGCCCCAACGGTGCGGGCAAGACCACGATATTCCGCCTGATCACCAGAGAAGAAGGGGCCGATAAGGGCGAAATCTCCTGTGCCAGGAAAACGGTCATCGGCTATTTTTCGCAAAATATTGGCGAGATGTGCGGTCGTTCTGCCCTGGCCGAGGTCATGGCGGCCGCCAGTGAAATTACTGCGCTTGGCGAACAGATGCGGGAGATGGAATCTGCCATGTCCCTGCCCATGAGTGATGACGAGATGGCAGCGCTGTTGGAGAGGTACGGCAATGCCGCTTCCGAATTTGAACATCGGGGCGGCTATGACCTGGAGGCCAGAGCCCAAGCGGTGCTTACCGGTTTGGGGATAGGCCCGGAGAGTTATGACAGGCCGGTAGAATCCTTCAGCGGCGGATGGAAAATGCGTATCGGTCTGGCAAAGATCCTGACCATTAATCCCGTCGTGCTCCTGCTCGACGAGCCGACCAACCATCTCGATGTAGAATCCATTATCTGGCTTGAAGAATGGCTGTCTACCGAGTTCAAGGGAGCGCTGCTCATGACCTGTCATGACAGGGATTTCATGAATCGTAGTGTCACCCGTATTATCGAAGTGGCAGCTCAGACCGTGACCACCTACAGCGGCAACTATGATTTTTATCTCCAGGAACGGGAGATTCGACGGGAACAACTGTTGGCCAGTTATCGCCGCCAACAGGAAATGTTGGCCAAGGAGGAAGATTTTATCGCCCGCTTCGCTGCCCGGGTTTCACACGCTGCCCAGGTGCAGTCGCGGATGAAGAAGCTGGAAAAGATCGAACGCATTCAGTTGCCGCCCGAGCAAAAAGTCGTGCGCTTTGAGTTTGTCGAACCATCCCGCAGCGGCGATATTGTCGTTGAGATGAAGTCTCTGTCAAAAACCTGGCGACAACACAATCATCACGAAAAGTCGGTCTTTGGCGGAGTCAGCGGGGTGATTCGACGGCAGGAAAAGATTGCCGTGGTTGGGGTCAATGGGGCCGGAAAGTCCTCCTTTTTGAAGGTGCTGGCCGGTCACACCGAACCCAGCAGCGGCACAATCAGCTTAGGCGCTGGCGTCTTGCCCGGCTATTTCAGCCAGCACTCGATGGAACTCCTCAACCCCGAGGCCACCGTTTTTGAGACGATACAGGCCGTCATCCCCAGTGGCAATATCGGCGTCATCCGCAATCTCTGTGCCGCTTTTCTCTTCCAGGGCGACGATGTTGACAAGCGGATTGCCCATCTTTCCGGCGGTGAAAAAAGTCGCGTGGTCTTGGCCTCGCTGCTGGCCCAACCCTTGAATTTCCTGATCCTCGATGAGCCGACCAATCATCTTGACATCCAGTCCCGCGAGGTCTTGCTGGAGGCCCTGCAAAAATTCACCGGCACTGTCATCCTGGTCAGCCATGACCGAAGATTCCTGCGCCTGCTGGTCAACCGCGTCCTGGCCATAGACCACGGGGCCATGCGCAGCTATGAAGGCGATTATGGATATTATTTGCGGAAATCTGTGGAAGAGCTCCCGTCACAATAAACGGGAACAGCGAAACATGAAAACCCGTTGGGCCCGAGAACGAGCACCCCGTGCAAAGACACAGAGGTGGTTTTTTCTGGCTTTCTGAATCCCATGCTCTGTTATAGGATTCAGATGAACGACGACCTTCCATAAAACATCGAAAACCTCTTACCGTTCCTTCTCCTTATGGTTTTTAACTCCTTTCCCTTTATCTTTATCTTTCTGCCACTGACCCTCGCAGGCTTTTTTCTCCTGGGTCGCAAGGGCAGGCCATGGGCGGCAAGCGGGCTGACATTGGCTTCACTGGTCTTTTACGGCTGGTGGGATTATCGTTATCTGCCCTTGTTACTCCTCTCTGTTTCGTTGAATTACTGGGCCGGACACCGCATCCTCCAGACAGCACACGCCGTCACCCGCAAACGATGGCTGATACTCGCCCTGAGCATCAATCTGCTTCTTCTGGCCTTTTTCAAGTATGTGGATTTTTTCCTGCAAAGCATCAATGGTGTTGCGAGCCAGAATTTTCCGCTCCTTCACATTATTATGCCCCTTGGCATTTCGTTTTTTTCGTTTACCCAGATTGCCTTTGTCGTTGACGCTTATTATGGCAAGATACAAAAAATCAGCTTTTTTCCGTATCTTGCCTTTGCCACCTATTTCCCTTATATCGTTTCCGGGCCCATTCTCGACTATAAAGAAATGGCGCCGCAACTGACTGCGCCCGCCGCTGATACTGCCGCTGTTCAATGCCTGTCTTCAAAAAGCGAAAATATTGCTCGGGGCCTGGCCCTCTTTGTTTGCGGCCTTGCCAAAAAAATACTGATCGCTGACAACCTGATTCCGCTGGTTTCCCCGGCATTTTCCGACCATAATCCCCAGCTGATTCAGGTATGGCTCGGCTTACTGGCCTATAGCTTTCAGCTCTATTTCGATTTCTCCGGATACTCTGACATGGCCATAGGTGTTTCCCGCATGATGGGCATAGACATTCCGCTCAATTTTAACTCCCCGTACAAGGCCACAAGTATCAGTGATTTTTGGCAACGGTGGCATATATCGCTTTCACGATTCCTGCGGAATTATCTCTACATCCCCTTGGGCGGGAATCGCTGCGGGTCATTTAACCGCTACCGCAATCTGATGCTGACCATGCTCCTCGGCGGTTTATGGCACGGGGCCAACTGGACATTTGTGGTCTGGGGCGGCCTGCACGGCCTTTATCTCTGTATTCAGCATGGCTGGCAGGCCATTCGGCCCGCATCAACCCAAAAACCTTCACTCCTCACTCGTTTGTCTTACAGAACATTAACCCTGCTGGCCGTTCTGCTGGCCTGGTGCTTTTTTCGTGCACCCAATGTGAGCACAGCCCTGCAAGTCCTCGCCGGCATGATTGGCATGAACGGGATCTCCTGGCCAGGGGATGTTGAGCCGTTTACTCTCATCGTCCTTGCTGGCAGCGCCTTTCTGGCCTTTTTCCTGCCCAACAGTCAAGAAATATTTTTTACCCCTCTCCCTGTTGTGCCGCCAACCATGCCTTCACAGACAAATAATCCAGCCACCGCCATAGTTCCTCTGCGCTGGTCGGCCAATTGGCAATGGGGACTGGCAACCGGCATCGTTTTTACTCTGTGCGTCTTGAATCTCAACCGCATTGCCGGCTTTATCTATGTCCAGTTTTAACTCATCCTCTGCAGCAGATATGCCCCCTTTGCCTTCATCTTCATTGCCCCGGACCACTGCGGCAACCAACTTCCCTGCCTCTTTATGGACATCCGGGCTGACCGCACTCCTGCTCCTGACTACCGTCGTTACCCTGAATTACCGGATTGACCCCTATTTTCTCCATCAATGGGACAGCCCCCTGTTGAAACGAATGAGTCCGGCCCAGCCGAAACTTTCGCCCTGGATCAAAACCTATGCGGCGTACCGCTATCAGCCGGATGTCGTCTTTTTGGGCAGTTCCCGCACCGAAATCGGTCTGCCGGTGGATCTCGCCTTTTTTCCCGGCAAAAAAGTCCTCAATCTGTCCCTCTCCGGCGGCTCCATTGGCGACAGTCTGACCATGCTCCAGCACACCAGTTTTTTTCACCGTCCCGAAACCATCGTCTGGGGCCTGGAATATGGCCCCCTTTTCCAGAACAACAACGGCAACTCTGACCTCACCCCCAACCTCATCGCCCACGATCAATGGTATGGACTGCGGCGATTCTGGATGCACATTAAGCGCACCCTGGCCATGGATATGAGCATTGCTTCGTGGAACATCCTCACCGGCCAGTCCGAGCAGATCTGCCTGCCCATCATGGCCACCCACGGTCATAAGCCCACCCGCTGCCTGGTGAAAATCATGGCCGATGAAGGCGGCACCGCCAAGGCCTTCGCCGCCATCATGAATGAAGAAGAGTACCCCGAGACGCCACCTCCTTTTGCCCCGGTCATGGAGGCTCTTGATGCCGCCATCGGCGACTACTGTCAGCAGGGGACGACGATCCGCCTCTTTATTCAGCCCCTGCACGCCCTTAATGAGCTGTACTGGCAGAAGCGCAGCGGCAGGGACATGGACAACTGGAAACGGGAATTGAGCACCATGACCGATAAACGACAGCAACAGGGCTGTGATATTCGGCTCATGGACTTTGGCGGCATCAACCCTGTGACCACTGAGGAAATCCCGCAGGCAAGTGGCAAAGAAATGCGTTATTACTGGGAGCATTCCCACTACAGCAGCGAAGCCGGGACCATGCTCATGCACCGCCTGTTCGCCACTCCCCAGGCAGCAACCTCTCCCGATTTTGGCGTGCTTCTCCAGCCCGACACCATTGAGCAGCACCTTGAGCAACAGCGACAGGCCCGCATCGCCTACTGCCAACGCTATCCCCGTGAAACCGTCAAGTTGCAGAGCAAGGTGGAATGAATGTGTTTTCACTCAAGAGAGACGCTTGTGTTGTAAGAAAATTTCATCCATTTATTTTTGTTTTAGATATGATGTCACCTTATTTTATCGAAAATTACCTCAGTTGGCACCCATGCTTCTTGTGAGTGGCGAGGTCAGGCCTGGGAAAGGAAGGGGTCAGGAAAGGAAGGAAAAAAGGAAGGGGTCAGGTCTTGAAAAATCAGTTTTTTCACTCGCGAAGCGACAAACTACGGACAGCCCTCGAATAAAAATAGGGCGACGCCATATTCATTTATGCCACTTATTGTGTGTGGTGTTTCCCCTATTTTCACACCGTAACCATGCACAGTAACAAACTTTATTGTTTTTTACAGTGCCTTCAAATTATTCTCCCCAAAAATACTCTAATCGTTCTTTCGTTGTTTACTTTTGGCTTCAATCATGAGGGCAAGGCAGTCATGCCCGGCCCATTAGAGCCTCGGCAAAAATAAATTTTTCAGTATTGCGCAGGATTTTCAGTCATCCCCCAAAGGAACTTTCTGTGGGGCGTATTCGAGAAGCGGAAACAGGCGCATAGCAACGCTATGAAACTCTTTCTGTGACGAAGAAGATGACTGAAAAGACCAGCAAGACTGGATGATTTATTCTTTCCGAGGCTCCTTACCACTCAACACCCAAAAGGAGGCAACATTATGGCTATTTCAGATGTTTTTCGCACGCTTTCAGATTCCAGTCGGAAAAATGGTGATAAACAGGTATGATGCCCCCTTATTCCCTTTGAGACTCACTCTTCTATGTTGAACGACTGGCTTCACCCCTCATTCTCCTTTCTCTTTATTGTTGCTGGTGAAATACTGATCCTCAGTGCCCTGCTGCACATGATCTATCAGCGTCGCACACCCTCCAGCATGATTGCCTGGCTGCTGGCGATTCTCCTTTTGCCCCATGTTGCTGTGCCCCTTTATTTCATCCTTGGCTCTCGCAAGCGTACTAACGCCAAGATAAAATCTCCGTTTAACCTCCACCCGGTGACGGATCTTCCACTTGAACAGGCCAACCCCATTGATGCGGTTCTGCGGGCCAATGGTATTCCCGGCGGTACCCAGGGCAATCGGTTTGCTCTCTATACCAATGGAACTGCGGCCTACGAAGCCTTGCTCCAACAGATTCAGCAGGCCCGAAAAAGTATCTGTATCTGCACCTATGTTCTCAACGATGATGCGGTGACTGTCCAGCTTATGGAGGCCCTGGCACAAAAAGCCCAAGAGGGGATAGAGGTCAAGGTGCTTATTGATTCATTGGGCTCCTGGCCGCTCTATTTTTTCCAATACCCTCTCAAACATCTGCGTCAGGCAGGAGCCACCGTCTCTTTTTTCATGCCGATCCCGCATATGCCGTTCAGAAATTATATCAACCTGCGCAATCATCGAAAAATTTATCTCTTTGACCAAACTGTCGTCCTGACCGGCGGCATGAATCTCTCCGCCGAATACCTTGGCCCTGCCGACGATTCCACTCGTTGGCATGACCTGCTGTTTTGCATTGAAGGCCCAGCCGTTTTTCATTACACCGAAATTTTTAATTCGGACTGGGCCTATGCCGTCGGCCACTCCGCACCCATTTACACTGAGACGCTCCCGGCAGGCCATGGCGATGCCTATATCCAGGTGGTGCCATCCGGGCCTGACATTGAGGGTGACGCCCTTTTTGAGGCCCTGCTCTGCGCCATCTACACCGCTCAGAAGCGCATCTGGATCGTTACTCCTTACTTTGCTCCCGATATTTCATTGCAACAGGCCCTGATCATTGCTCATCACAAAGGCATTTCCGTCAAGCTGATTACCCCTTACGAATCCAATCATCTCCTCGCCGATCTGGTGCGCAGCAGCTACATGCGGGAACTCATTGAGGCCGGCGTGGAAGTCTCCTTGTACAAAGGGACGATGCTTCACGCCAAGGCCATCCTCTTTGATGATGCCAGCGCCATGCTCGGCTCGGTCAATATCGATAATCGCAGCCTGCTCCTGAACTACGAAGTGGTCAGTTTTGCCTACTCAACATCTATCATCTCGGAAATCAACGGCTGGATGGAAACACTCATGGAAAACTCCCATCACACCATGAAACCAGCAAAGGCGCCCCGCCGCCTGGCCGAAAACCTGCTACGAATACTTGCACCGCAGTTGTAAAATCATTCATAATTGGGTAAAAAACGGAAAATTATCGTGTTGATTCCCCCTGCATTTGGAGAAACAAAAAATTCCCCCCCAGCCATTCCACATCCAGCCATACTCCTCTGCGAAGATACCTTTTGCCATCAAGCTCGCCCTTCTGGCATACGGGCTGGCATGGCGGGTGGCCATCCCGTTTCTGCGTCGCAACCACAGGCTGCAGGAGGGTTTTGAGCAACGAACCTTGCGGACTACTCCGGCGGCGGCTGATCTCTGGATCCAGGCTGCTTCTGTGGGAGAGGCTTTTCTTGCCCAGGAAATCATATACAAGCTCCGACCAAAGGTACCGCTTCGCATTCTTATCACAAGCGGCACCCGTCAGGGGATGGATATTCTTGAAACGCTTACAACAACGACTGCACAGCACGACACGCAGCTCACCATCCATACCGCCTATCTCCCCTTTGATCTGCCGAACCTGATGGACAAGGCGCTGACAGCCGTTCGTCCTCGACTCATGCTGCTGCTGGAAAGTGAGCTCTGGCCAGGGCTTCTGCACAATTGCCAAAAACTCCACATACCTGTTCTGGTGGCCAATGGCCGGATGACGGCCAAAAGTCTGGCCCGCTATCTCTTCTGGCCTGCATTGTGGCGACATCTGCGGCCACACAGGATTCTTGCCATCTCCAATGACGACGCCTCCCGCTTTGCCACGCTCTTTGGCAAAGAAATCGTCGAGACCGTGCCCAACATCAAGTTCGACCGTATCGCCAATTACAACCCGAAAGAAAGAGACAACCCCTTACGGCACCTCTTCCCACCGAATCCTCGGCTGATTGTTCTCGGTTCCATCAGGCAGGAAGAGGAAGAAGATATTGGCAAGATGATTGCTTCCATTGCCAAGGCAGAAAAACAGAGTGGACAGCACACAACCATTGCCCTTTTTCCTCGGCACATGCATCGTATTGAATCCTGGAAAAAAAATCTTGATATGCGCGGCCAACCCTGGCACTCTCGTTCCCGGATAACGGAAACGATACAGAGCGGTTCCATTATCCTCTGGGACACTATGGGCGAGATGCTCTGGGCCTATCAACTGGCCCGTGCCGCGTTTGTGGGTGGCTCACTTGCCCCTGTTGGCGGCCAGAATTTCTTAGAGCCACTCGCCTGTGGAATTACGCCTGTTATTGGTCCGCACTGGCGCAATTTTTGGTGGGTAGGTACGGAAATCATTGAGCAGCAGTTGGTCGTACAGGTAAACAATTGGCAGGAAGCGGCAAATACACTGATACAGCAATGCGCCACCCTGCCAGATCGCGAACAGACACGGCAGAAACTTGTCGCTTATATACAGACTCGACAGGGCGGCACCCTGAAAACTTGTGCCATAATAAACGAGCTTCTTGCTTGAAGCCTACACGATACGATCTTTTAATTACCACCGAAAAAAATGACTATGAACGACCTTCCACCCTGCTACGGGATTATCCCCGCCCGTTATGCATCTTCCCGTTTTGAAGGAAAGCCGCTGGCCCTTATCCTTGGCAAACCCATGATTCAGCTCGTCCATCAGCGGGCCTGTCAGTGTCCGTATCTCCAGCAGGTTGTCCTCGCAACCGATGACCGACGCATCTTTTCCGTGGCCCAGTCCCTTGCCATTCCGGCCTTGATGACCAGTGCCCATCATACCTGCGGCACCGAACGGGTATTGGAAGCAGCCCAATTGCTGTCAATCCCTGACCATGGCGTAGTCGTCAACATTCAGGGAGATGAACCCGCCCTAGAGCCGGAAATGCTGTCTGCCCTTCTCGCCCCTTTTTGCTCTTCAGCCGTTCAGGTCACCACCCTGGCCCGTCGTATCAGTGCCAACGAGGCGCTCAATCCAGACCAGGTCAAGGTGGTCATGGGTGAAGAGCATCAAGCCCTCTATTTTTCCCGTTGTCCCATTCCTTTTTCCCGACATCAGGATAAGGGAGAATATCACGGCCATATTGGGATCTACGCCTTCCGCATGAAGACCTTGCAGCGTTTTGTGGCTCTGAAAAAAGGTATTCTCGAACAACAGGAGGCTCTTGAACAATTGCGACTGCTGGAAAACAATATTCCCATTCAGGTTGTCATTACTCCCCATAAAAGCCATGGGGTTGATCGCCCAGAGGATATTGCTGCGGTTGAACAGATTCTAAGAGACCAGCATGAAAGAAAAAAGACCACACCCAGGCAAGCCAGGGAGTGAGCAGGGGGCACCCAACGACGGGCCAGAAGGCCAGAAAAACAGGCAGTAGGGGAAAGGAATTTTTCTGGCTGAAACAACGCGCGTCTCTCTTCTTGGGAAACAACAAGGGAGGAAGCAAAAGAAGACGCGACCTCAATTAATAGCGATCATTGCATAGCCCTTGTTCTGATATCCAATCAGAGAGTTGAACACATTGGCAACCAACTTGATCTCCGGAACAAGTTCTGCCGGGTCAACCTTGAGCAGACGCATGGCCACGGCACAGGCTTCAAGCTGCACACCGTTCTTTTTTAAATTACGAAGCAGATCGCGTGCTTCACTGTCGAGAGCGGTGGCTGTGAGAAGTTTTACTATAGGGCCACGGAAAGTAATCACCATCTCCGGTTTGACTCCCTGAGCGGCTATTCCCTCCATGGTTTCGTTGAATAGTCTCAGATTAAACACCAACTTCTCAAGATCGGCCACCCGCACATCAAAAATGACCTTGGCCGTCTTCAATCCAGCCAACGCCTCACGGTCATTCGGTTGCGACGCGGCGTGAAGCACCGGAGAACAGGTCAACATCAGGAGCATCACCATCATCAAATAGCGCAAGAACATAGTATTTCCTCCTGACAAATGAACGATCTTACAAAAGTAGACACAGAGTTTTTTCTCTGATCAAAAAAGGCCCCCCGGACGAGAGGCCCTTTTCGTGGACATCAAGTGACAGCTTAGTTCTACTTTGTCACATTACATCGTAACCTGCTGATTTAGCGATTTTTTCGTTATTTTTGCTATTTCCAGCAAAAATAACGAAAAAACAAGATGATACAATCTAATGTGACAAAGTAGAGTTAGGCAAACGGCAATATTAAATGTTTCAAAAACAGCCTTTAACCTACTGATAATATGAGCCTGTTTTGCTCAACATTGACTTGTCATATTCTACGGTTCTTCCGTTCGCCTTACTCAGATTCCATACTGGTTTTCCACACTTTCCACACCTGACCAACCAGATCTGGCCCTGGATGCAGGGTTAATTTTCCGGGTTTCCAGCCGGAAGGAGTGGCCTCAGTCCCTTTACTCTCTCTTACAAGCTGGAAGGCCTGGATTTGTCGTATGGTTTCGGACACATTCCTGCCAACCGGAGGTGTGAGCACTTCATAGGCCTGTACCACTCCATCAGGATCAATGATAAATCGGCCCCGATTTTCAACGCCGGCATCTTCATTGTATATGCCATACGCTGTGCCAACCTTGCCACCGCCATCGGAAAGCATGGGGAAGGGCACCCCGCCTTCCACCATTTTTGTTATTTCATTGTCATTCCACATCTTGTGGACAAAGACACTGTCCACGCTCATCGACAGAAGTTCAACACCAAGCTCCTGAAATGCGCCATTATTTTCGGCGACCGCCGAAATTTCAGTCGCTCAGACGAAGGTGAAGTCGCCTGGATAAAAACACAAGACCACCCATTTTCCCAAATAGTCTGACATTTTTACGGATGTAAATTGTCCTTTATGGTACGCCGGAGCGACAAAGTCCGGAGCTGGTTTTCCTACCTGAATCATTTTTTTGACCTCCTGAGTTGTTTGCTGTGTAGTGTGTTGTTCTGTTGTCTCCTGCTGTCCGACTAATCCACCCGTTGGACGCGCACATCCCACCTCTGCCGTTTCTGCCATACAGACCTCCTTTTCGTAAAAAAAACCTTTTTATAGCCAGATTATGGCTATTTCTTCAACTGTTTCTATGCTCCTACTCACACCCCGCCAGCCACTCATACGCGGGCGGACAATGACTGACTCTTGTTGAAAAAAACGACCGCTCTGCTGTACCTTTTTTAAACTCCTCTCTCTCTTGTATCCAGATGAAATAATAATAGCAAGAGACTCAAGAAAGGTATATCAAAAGAGACTCCAAGAAGACGCTATTTGCTGGTCAGCAACCAGACCCCTTGCCAATTCTCTCCCACGCCGTGTTGAGTCAACTCATTACATTTACGCAGATAATAAGCAGCGTGAGGATCGACATCGGCAATAGAGGTAAAGAGACAAGTCGCCTCTGCAAAATTTCCCTGATAGAAGGCCTCTCGCCCCTGATCACAATAGCGATATTTTTCTTCTTCCTCCCTGGTACAATGTAATACTTAACTCTTCGTATTTTGTGTAATGTTTGCTACAATCGTCTTTAATAGACAAGGAGGTCAACATGGCACCAAGATACAGAGTGACACCAACAAAAGAAGAGCGGAAGGATTTGGAAGTTATTTCAACGAAAGGAAAAAGGGCAGTCCAGACCGTATTAGATGCTCGGGCATTGCTCCTACTTGATGTAGGAGAGTATGGTCAGAAGTGACTTGTTGAACAGGTTGCAGAAGCTATGGGGACAACGACTCGTAGTCTTGATCTTGAAGTGTATGTGCGTTCGTATAACCGGAATTTTCCGGTTGTGTGCATGGACGAATCAAGTGCACAGTTGATCGGGAGGCGCAGAACCAATTTTCGCAGCCCCCTGGTCATCCTGTTCTGGTGGATGATGAATATGTGCGAATGGAGTCGCAATCATATTCATTGAGGTAGAACCACTTGGGGAAAAGCACAAGGTAAAAAACACTGAACAACGGACACGGATTTTTCTCGAAATGCACAGTAAAGCGTCGGCTTTTGAAAAAAGTTGCTTAACAAACTGTCCACTTTTACTTGACCACCTCACACATAGAACATAACAAAAAAAGGGATTAAGCGATTTTCGCTTAATCCCTTTTTTGTTATTGGTGGGTCGTCCCGGACTCGAACCGGGAACCTGCTGATTAAGAGTCAGTGTCTTTGCCCTTTCTCTCTTTGTATCAAAAAATATTCTCTTGCTTTTT